>NZ_JBFUBW010000005.1:0-281341 GCF_056405555.1 Variovorax sp. P1_G12
CGCAGTGAGGGAGCGTGGGGGCTCAGGCCGGCGCCGGGCCGCCCCAAGGCGGCCTGCGGCCCCCTCGGGGGGCAGCGACCACACGCAGTGAGGGAGCGTGGGGGCTCAGGCCGGCGCCGGGCCGCCCCAAGGCGGCCTGCGGCCCCCTCGGGGGGCAGCGACCACACGCAGTGAGGGAGCGTGGGGGCCTTTCACTCTTCGACTGTATCGCCGTCCTTGCGAATCGAGTCGCGGTCGCGGCGGCCGTAGAGCCGGCCCAGGGTGCTGTCGAGCGCGCGCTTGAGCTTGTCGCAGGCGCCGCGGAAGGCCTCGTCGAGGTTGGGTGCATGGTGGCTCACCGCCAGCGGTTGATGGCGGGCCAGGCGGGCCTCCATCACGCAACGCTTGTCGCCACCACCACTGGCGTCATGGTTTTCGTCGCTCAAGTGGATCTCGACGCGCGTCACATCGGCGACGAAGCGGGCGAGGGTCTGGCGCATTTCGCTGTCGGCCCAGCGCTCCAGGGCGTCCTTGTTCTCGATGCCGTTGCTGGTGTTGACTTGGATCTGCATGGCATGTCCTTTCTGCAAGCCCTGACTGTGCACCCTTCGGACACGGCTGTACGTAAGCATTTGGGCAACGCGTCCGTGGTCGGAACGACGCCCCGCGCGGGCCAGCGACAATCCGGAGCCACCCCGCATACAAAGAAAGAACTCCGATGGCCATCCAGTGGTTCCCCGGTCACATGCACCTGACCCAGAAGGCCATCGCCGAGCGGATCAAGGACATCGACGTCGTCATCGAATTGCTCGACGCCCGGTTGCCCGGTTCCAGCGCCAACCCGAAGCTGGCCGAACTCACCGGCCACAAGCCGGGACTCAAGGTGCTCAACAAGCAGGACCTCGCCGACCCGGCCTGCACCGCGCTCTGGCTGGCCCACTACAACGGCCAGCCGGACACGCGGGCGATCGGCCTGGATGCCAGCCAGACCACGCCGGCGCGCCAGCTCATCGACGCCTGCCACCAGCTGTCGCCGCTGCGCGGCGGCATGGCCAAGCCGATGCGGGTGCTGATCTGCGGCATTCCCAATGTCGGCAAGTCGACGCTCATCAACACGCTCACCGGCAGTCGCAAGGCCAAGACCGGCGACGAGGCCGGCATCACCAAGCTCGAGCAGCGCATCACGCTGGCCGACGACTTCTACCTCTGGGACACGCCGGGCATGCTGTGGCCGCGCATCATCGTCGCCAAGAGCGGCTACAACCTGGCGGCCAGCGGCGCGATCGGCCGCAACGCCTTCGACGAGGAGGAGGTGGCGCTGGAGTTGCTCGACTACCTGAAGGGTCACTACGCGGGCCTGGTCGAGGCGCGCTTCAAGATCGATCCGATCGGCGCGCTGCGCGACGAGGAGGTGCTCGAAGCCATCGGCCGCAAGCGCGGTGCGCTGTTGGGCAAGGGCCGCGTCAATCTGCAGAAGGCGGCCGAGATCGTGATGAACGAATTCCGCAGCGGCAACATCGGGCGCATCACGCTGGAGACGCCCGAGGAATTCGCGCAGTGGCTGGCGGCGGGGCATCTGCTCGATGCGGAGCGCGCCGCGAAGAAGGCGGCGCGGGTGCGCAAGAAGGGGTCGGGGCGGCGCGAAGAGGAGCCACCGGCGGCGCCGGACGCCTCCTAGTCCGCGCCGCCGGCCGCCGCCTGCAGGATTCCGCGCTGGCGCCTATGCTGGAGGGCTCGTCCGGGCGCATGGCGTCCGCGCCCTGCATCGACAGCCAAGGAGTTCCCGCATGCGACACCATCCCCTCGGCCGCACCGGCCTGTTCGTGTCCGAGCTCTGCCTCGGCACCATGACCTTCGGCGGCAGCGACGGTATCTGGAGCCAGATCGGCGACCTCCAGCAGGCCGACGCCGAGCGGCTGGTCGGCCAGGCGCTCGATGCCGGCATCAACTTCATCGACACCGCCGATGTCTATTCGGGCGGACTGTCGGAGCAGATCACCGGCCAGGCGCTGAAGAACCTCAAGGTGCCGCGCGACCAGGTGGTCGTCGCGACCAAGGTCTTCGGCGAGACCGGCCCCGGGCCGAATGCGCGCGGTGCTTCGCGCAGCCACATCCTCGACGGCGTCAAGGCCAGCCTGAAGCGACTGCAGCTGGACCACATCGACCTCTACCAGATCCACGGCTTCGACCCGGCCACGCCGATCGAGGAAACCGTGCGCGCCCTCGACCAACTGGTGCGCCATGGCCACGTGCGCTATGTCGGCGTCTCCAACTGGGCCGCCTGGCAGATCGTCAAGGCGCTGGGCATCGCCGAGCGCTGGGGGCTCGCGCGCTTCGAATCGCTGCAGGCCTACTACACCGTGGCCGGTCGCGACCTCGAGCGCGAACTGATCCCGATGCTGCGCAGCGAAGGCGTCGGGCTGATGGTCTGGAGTCCGCTCGCGGGCGGCCTGCTGAGCGGCAAGTACGGCCGCGAGCAGCAGGGCGAGCAAGGCAGCCGGCGCATCAGCTTCGACTTCCCCCCGGTCGACAAGGACCGGGCCTGGGATTGCGTCGACGCCATGCGTCCGATCGCCGAGGCGCACGGTGTCTCCGTGGCCCAGGTCGCGCTGGCCTGGCTGCTGCACCAGCCGCAGGTCACGAGCGTGATCGTCGGTGCCCGGCGGGCCGAGCAACTGGCCGACAACCTGGCGGCGACGCAGGTGACGCTGGGCGCGGCCGAACTCGCGCAGCTCGACGAGGTCAGCCGGCTGCCGCCCGAGTACCCGGGCTGGATGTTCGCGCGGCAGGGCGAAATCCGGCGCAAGCAGCTGGCTGGCTCCGGACGTTGAGGGGCGGCCGGAGACTTCTGCAATCCTGGTAGCGGTTTTAGGGTTGTCACTCTCTCCGAAACCGGTTCCCATCGTTATGTTTGGCGGACATCCTAGCAACACAACATGTGGAGATTCTCACTGATGCATTCGCGATTCAAGCTTCTCGCGGTGGCCTGCGCCGTTTCGTTTTCAGCCGGCGCATTCGCGGCCGATCCGATCAAGATCGGCGTCGATGGCCCGTTCACCGGTGGCTCCTCGTCGATGGGCGTCAGCATGCGCGACGGCGTGCGCCTGGCCACCGAGGAGATCAACAAGAGCGGCGGCGTGCTCGGCCGCCAGATCCAGCTGGTCGAACGTGACGACGAGGCCAAGAACGAGCGCGGCGTGCAGATCGCCCAGGAGTTCATCAACAAGGAGAAGGTCGTGGCCGTGGTCGGCTACATCAACACCGGCGTCGCCCTCGCTTCGCAGCGCTTCTTCCAGGAAGCCAAGATCCCGGTGCTGAACAACGTCGCGACCGGTTCGATCGTCACGCACCAGTTCGACAAGGAGCCCGAGAACTACGTGTTCCGCAATGCGGCGCATGACAGCATCCAGGCGCCGATGATCGTCCAGGAGGCGGTCACCCGCCGCGGCTACAAGAAGGTCGCGATCCTGGCCGACTCGACCAACTACGGCCAGCTGGGCCGCGAAGACCTCGAGAAGGCCCTCAAGGCCAAGGGCATCACGCCGGTGGCGGTCGAGAAATTCAACATCAAGGACGTCGACATGACGGCCCAGCTGCTGAAGGCCAAGGAAGCCGGCGCCGAGGCGGTGCTGACCTACGGCATCGGCCCCGAGCTGGCGCAGATCGCCAACGGCATGACCAAGCTGGGCTGGAAGGTGCCGATGGTCGGCAGCTGGACCCTGTCGATGGCCAACTTCATCGACAACGCCGGCCCCGGCGGCGATGGTGCGCGCATGCCGCAGACCTTCATCCAGGAAGGCACCACGCCGAAGCGCAAGGAGTTCATCGCGAGCTACCTCAAGACCTTCAAGCCCAAGAACGACCGCATCGATTCGCCGGTGTCGGCGGCGCAGGGCTACGACTCGATCTACCTGCTGGCCGCGGCCATGAAGCAGGCCAACAGCACCGAGGGCCCGAAGATCAAGGCCGCGCTGGAGGAACTCAAGACGCCGGTGGAGGGCGTGGTGACGACCTACAACAAGCCCTTCTCGAAGGCCGACCATGACGCCATCACCGCCAACATCCCGGTGTTCGGCGAAGTCAAGGCCGGCCGGGTGGTCTACGCCAGCCCCGACGACCTGAAGAATGCGGCGCAGGTTCGCCTCAAGGACATGGCAGCCAACGACGCCCTGCTGAAGCAGTAGCCGCGTCCGTGCGCCGGCGCCGCCCCGGGTCATTCCCGCGGCGGCGCCTTTTCATGCCCAACGCTTCGCGAAAGCCGTTCATGCAAATCCTCACCCAACTCATCTTCAGCGGCATCGCGCTGGGCATGATCTACGCCGTCATCGCGTTCGGCTATCAGCTCACCTTCGCCACGTCCGACACGCTCAATTTCGGCCAGGGGGATGCGCTGATGCTCGGCGCGCTCGTCGGCCTCACGCTGGTCACGCTGGGCGTGAACTACTGGCTCATGATCCCGCTGGTGTGCCTCTTCGGCGCCGTGCAGGGCGCCGTGGTCGAGCGCATCGGCGTTCGCCCGGCGATCAAGATCAAGTCGGAGTTCGGCTGGATCATGTCGACCATCGCGCTCGGCATCATCTTCAAGAACGTGGCCGAGAACGTCTGGGGCCGCGACGACCTCAAGTTCCCGTCGCCGCTGCCCGAGGCGCCGATCAAGTTCCTCAACGCCAATGTGCTGCCGATGGAAATCCTGGTGGTGGTCGGCGCTGTCCTCATGATGCTGGCGGTCGAGCTGTTCAACCGCCGCTCGATCTACGGCAAGGCCGTGGTCGCGACCTTCAACGACCGCGACGCCGCCAAGCTGATGGGCATCAACACCGGACTGGTGATCACCTTCTCGTATGCGCTGTCCTCGCTGACCGCGGCCTTCGCGGGCGTGCTGATCGCGCCGCTCACGCTCACCGGCGCCACCATGGGCGCGGTGCTGGGCCTCAAGGCCTTCGCGGTGGCGATCATCGGCGGGCTGACCAGCGGCATGGGCATCATCCTCGGCGGGATCATCCTCGGCATCGCCGAGACCACCACCGGCTTCTACCTGAGCACCGGCTACAAGGACGTGCCCGGCCTGGTGCTGCTGCTGATCGTGCTGGCGGTGCGCCCGGCCGGCCTGTTCGGCAAGACCGCAATCAAGAAGGTCTGAGCCCGCACATGAATTCGAAAATCACCCGTTTCCTGCTTGCGATCGCCGGCTTCGCCGCGCTCATGCTGTTCCCGGTCGCGATCGACAACCCGTACTACATCCACCTGCTCGAGACCATCATGATCTACGCGATCCTGCTGTTCGGGCTCGATATCGTGGTCGGCTACACGGGCCAGGTCTCGCTCGGCCATGCGGGCCTGTTCGGCCTCGGGGCCTACACCGCGGGCGTGCTGGTCTACAAGCTCGGCGCGCCGCTGATGGTGGCGCTGATCGCCTCGATCGGCGTCACGGCGCTGTTCGGCGCGCTGCTGGCGCTGCCGGCGCTGCGCGTCACCGGGCCCTATCTCGCGATGGTGACGCTCGCCTTCGGCACCATCATCCAGATTCTCATCAACGAGATGAGCTTCCTGACCGAAGGGCCGATGGGGATCAAGCTCACGAAGCCGCCGCTGTTCGGCCACAAGCTCGACGAACGCGAGTTCTACTGGCTGGTGGTGCTGATGCTGGTGCTCTCGCTGATCGTGGTGCACCGCATCCTGCGCTCGCACCTGGGGCGCGCCTTCGAGGCGCTGCGCGGCAGCCCCGTCGCCTCCGACTGCATGGGCGTGTCGGTGTACCGCTACAAGGTCTACGCCTTCGTGATCAGCGCCGGCTTCGCCGGTCTGGCGGGCAGCCTGTATGCGTACTCGGAACAGTACATCTCGCCCAACACCTACAACTTCGAGCTCACGGTGCTGTTCCTGCTGGCGGTGATCATGGGCGGGCGCAAGAGCCGCATCGGCGCGATGCTGGGCGCCACCATCATCGTGCTGCTGCCCAAGCTGCTCGACGACGTGGAGCTGTTCCGCTACGTGTCGGTGGCCCTGGCGGTGCTGGTGATGATCGTGGCCGTGGTGGGCGTGCAGAAAAAGCGCGTGACGCCGAAGCAGATGGCGATTCCCGTGGTCGGCAGCATCGCGCTGGCGGGCCTCGCGTTCTGGCTCCAGACCATGACCGACTGGCGGCTCTCGATCTTCGGCGTGATCATGCTGTTCGTCGTCTACTACCTGCAGGACGGCATCGTCGGCTTCGTGCGCAGTGCGCTGAACCTGCGGCGGCAGAAGCCGCAGGCGGAGCCGCTCGCGGCGGGCATGGCGCCGGCCGACGCGGTGTCGGTCGCGGCGATGGCCGGCGGCCAGCCCGAGGTGCTGCAGGCCGCGGGCGTGCTGATGCAGTTCGGCGGCCTCAAGGCGCTCAACAACGTCGATCTCACGGTCAGGCGCGGCACCATCCATGGCCTGATCGGCCCCAACGGCTCCGGCAAGAGCACCATGATGAACGTGCTGACCGGCATCTACGTGCCGACCGCCGGCGCCATCAGCTTCGACGGCCGTTCGCTGGTCGGGCGGACCTCGGCGGACATCGCGCTGTCGGGCATCGCGCGCACCTTCCAGAATGTGCAGCTGTTCGGCGAGATGACGGCGCAGCAGAACGTGCAGGTCGGCCTGCATCACACCTTCCGCAGCAACCTGCTCGACGTCGCGCTGAACACGCCGCGCTACAGGCGCGAGAGCGCGGCCGCGGCCAGCCGGGCGCTGGGCCTGCTGAAGTTCGTCGGGCTGGAGGCGTTCGCGGGCGAGGAGGCGCGCAACCTGCCGTACGGCAAGCAGCGCCTGCTCGAGATCGCGCGCGCGCTGGCGCTCGACCCGCAACTGCTGCTGCTCGACGAGCCTGCGGCCGGCCTCACGGCGCCGGACATCAAGGAGCTGATCGCGATCATCCGCAAGATCCGCGAGCACGGCGTGACCGTGATCCTGATCGAACACCACATGGACGTCGTGATGAGCATGTGCGACACGGTGTCGGTGCTCGACTTCGGCCAGAAGATCGCCGAGGGCGAGCCGGCTGCGGTGCAGTCGGACGAGAAGGTGATCGAGGCCTATCTCGGCGGCCAGGAAGCCAGCCTGCAGCCCGCCTGAGGAAACCATCATGCTGACCATCCAGAATCTATCGGCCGGCTACGGCAAGGTGCAGGTGCTGCACGGCGTCTCGATCGAGGTGCCCAAGGGCAAGATCGTGACCCTGATCGGCTCCAACGGCGCCGGCAAGACCACCACGATGCGCGCGGTGTCGGGAATGATCCAGCCGACGGCCGGCGAGATCACGCTCAACGGCAAGCGCATCGACGGGCTCGAGTCGTATCACATCGCCAAGCTCGGGCTCGCGCATTCGCCCGAGGGCCGGCGCGTGTTCGCGACCATGACCGTGACCGACAACCTGACGCTCGGCGCCTTCCCGCGCCTCACGGGAAGCCGGCCGCGCGGCGATGTCGCGGGCGACCTCGAGCGGGCGCTGGAGCTGTTCCCGCGCCTGAAGGAGCGCCGCACCCAGCTGGCCGGCACCCTGTCGGGCGGCGAGCAGCAGATGCTCGCGATGGCCCGCGCCGTCATGCTGAACCCCGAGGTGGTGCTGCTCGACGAGCCTTCGATGGGGCTGGCGCCGATCCTGGTCGCCGAGGTGTTCCGCATCATCGAGCGGCTCAAGCAGCAGGGCGCGACCATGCTGCTGGTCGAGCAGTTCGCCGCCGCCGCGCTCGGCGTGGCCGACTACGGCTACGTGCTGGAGAACGGCCGCATCTCGCTGCACGGGCCGGCCGAGAAGCTGCGCAACGATCCGGGGGTGAAGGCGGCGTACCTGGGCAGCGGGCATTGAGCGGCTCGCTCGGCACCCGCACCAGCACCCGCCGACCGGATGACGCACACTGCTGCCACCGCTTTCCAGCGAGACAAAAGCATCCATGACCCAGCCCCAAGCCGCCCTTGAAGTCCTCCCGCGCGACATTTCCGCCTACCGCGAGGGCAACACCGGCATCGACTACGTGCACCGCTTCGAGTCCGGCAAGGCGGGCCCGCACGTGCTGATCAACGCGCTGACCCACGGCAACGAGATTTGCGGCATGGTGGCCGCCACGCATCTGCTGGACAGCGGCGTGCGCCCCCGGATCGGCACGCTGACCGTGAGCTTCGCCCACGTCGAGGCCTACAACGCCTTCGATGCCGAGAAGCCCTTCGACAACCGGCAGATCGTCCACAACCTCAACCGTGTCTGGTCCGACGAGTGGCTGGACGGCCCCGAGGACAGCCCCGAACTGCGCCGCGCGCGCGAACTGCGGCCGGTGGTGGGCGCGGCGGATCACATCCTCGACATCCATTCGACCAGCCAGGACGTGGTGCCGTTCTGGGTCTATCCCGATTTCGATCGCAACGCCACGGTGGCGATGGCGATCGGCCTGCCGCCGGTGCACCTGGTCATGCCGAGCGGCCTGGGCTCGGGCACGCCGCTGATCCAGCACGGCCTGCATGCGGGCGCCGATGCGCCGGGCGCCGCGATGGTGGTCGAGTGCGGCCAGCACTTCAGGCAGGCCGCGGCCGACCTCGCGACCGAAGTGACGCTGCGCTTCCTGGCGCACTTCGGCTTGATCGACAGGGAAGGGGGCGCATCCGAGGTCGAGCCGCAGCGCCGCTTCGAGCTGCTGCAGACGCACATGATCCAGGCCGAGGATTTCCGCTTCGTCCGGCCGCTGATCGGCTTCGAGACCTTCGCCAAGGGCGAGCTGATCGCCACCCAGGGCGAGGACGAGATCCGCGCGCCCTGCGACGACTGCACGGTCTTCATGCCGGCGCAGCGGGTGATCGTCGGGCGCGAGGCGGTGTACCTCACCAAGCCGCTCTAAGGCGACCAGGGCGAATGCGCCGAGGAAGGGGCGCAGCATGCGACCTACGGGGACTGCAGCAGCTTCACGATCTGTGCCCTGAGCGGAGGCAGATCGCTCAGGATGGTTTGCACCCGCTGGGGATCGCCTCGACTCATAGGGGCACGGCCTCGCGCAGCACCTGATCGCGAAACTTCGTTGGCAAGCCGTTGGGGGTGAGCACGTCCACCTCCATGCCCAGTAGACTCTTCAGTTCGTAGCGGATGGCGCCGATGTCCATGAGCGTGATTTGCGCCGTGGGTTCGACCAGCAGATCGAGATCGCTGTCGGGCCCATCGTCACCGCGCAGGGCGGAGCCGAACACCCGCACGTTGCTGACGTGATGGCTCAGCGCGATCTCGCGAATGCGGGCGCGATGTCGGGACAGAGCTTCAGAGGGGCGCATGTCGCCGAGTGTAGTGCGGCTAGTTCCGTGGTCTCAAGCCGCGATGAACAGCGCCGGGTCCACCATCGTGCGGTTGAGCATCACGCCCCAGTGCAGGTGCGGCCCGGTGACGCGGCCGGTGGCGCCCACGGCGGCCAGCGGCTCGCCGGTCGGCAGCACATCGCCGGCCTTCACGTCGATGCGGCTCAGATGGCAGTACATCGTGAGCAGGCCGCCGCCATGGTCGAGCCAGACGGTGCCGCCGTTGAAGAAGTAGTCGCCGGTGTCGATGACGCGTCCCGGCAACGGCGCCAGCACGGGCGTGCCGGTGGCGGCCGCGATGTCCATGCCGCTGTGCGGATTGCGCGACTGGCCGTTGAAGACGCGGCGCAGGCCGAAGGAACTGGAGCGGCGGCCCGGCACCGGCACGCGCATCTGCAGATCCTGCAGCCGAGGCTCGGTGAAGGTGGCCATCACCGTGGCCTGGTGGGCCCGCTCGCGCTCGTAGCGGGCCTGGTCCGTGGGCGACAGGTCGACCGTGCCCGGCGCCACCTTGAGGCGCTGCTCGCTGTATCGCTTGGCTGCGACCGTGTAGGCCATCTGCCGTTCGGCGCCGTCCTCCGCGCGCACCGTGATGCGCGAGGTGCCGGGCGCCGCCGCCAGCGGAATGCCGACCAGCGCGGTCCACTCGATCGCGTCGCCGAGCACGAGCAAGGGCACATCGCCCTCGGTGCGCGCCGCCGGCCGCGCGGCGGAGGGGCCGAGCGAGAGGCGCGCCACGCCGCCGGGCACCTGGGCGCCGTGCGGCCAGACCTCGGGTGCCTTGGCAGCCGACGGCGCGGCCTCGACCTGTGCCGCCGGCAGCGCCAGCACACTCATCGTTGCGAGAAGGAGAGAGCGGCGATGCATGGCGCCGTCACTTGCCCCAGCTGTCGCGCATCCCGGCGGCGCGATTGAACACGCGCTGGCCGGAGGCCGCCGCGTTCGCATCCACCACGAAGTACCCGTGGCGTTCGAACTGGAAGCCCGCGCCGCCTGGCGCCGCGCTGGCCAGCGAAGGTTCCACGAAGGCCTGGCAACGCAGGAGGCTGTCGCGATTCAGTTCGTCCTGCAGCTCGCCGCTGCCCGGCTGGGCGGCCGCGAACAGCCGCTCGTACAGGCGCACCTCGGCCGGCAGCGCATCGGCCGCCGCCACCCAGGTGATGTTGCCCTTGACCTTGATCGCATCGGCCCCCGGCGTGCCGCTCTTGGTGTCGGGCACCAGCCTGGCCTGGACTTCCTGCAGCCTGCCGCCGGCATCGCGCGTGCCGCCGGTGCACTCGATCGTGTGACCGTACTTCAGGCGCACCCTGTTGCCGGGGAACAGGCGGAAGAAGCCCTTGGGCTGCACGTCCTCGTAGTCGGTGCGCTCGATCCAGACCTCGCGGCCGATCTTGAACGTGCGCTGGCCCCTTTCCGGATGGTGCGGGTGCACCGGCGCCGAGCAGTCGTCGAGGAAGCCGGCGCCCATCAGTTCGTCCCAGTTCGTGATGACGAGCTTCACCGGGTCGAGCACCGCCATCGCGCGCGGCGCGATCGGGTCGAGCGTGTCGCGCAGCGCCGCCTCGAGGCTGGCGTAGTCGATCCAGCCGCCGGACTTGGTCACGCCCGAGCGTTCGCAGAAGAGCTTCAGCGCGTCGGGCGTGTAGCCGCGGCGGCGCAGGCCCGCGAGGGTCGGCATGCGGGGGTCGTCCCAGCCGTCGACGTGGCCTTCCTCGACCAGCTGGCGCAGGCGGCGCTTGCTGGTGATCACGTGCGTGACGTTGAGGCGGGCGAACTCGTACTGGCGCGGATGCGGCGTGGCGATCAGGCCGCCTTCGGCCAGGCGGTCGAGCAGCCAGTCGTAGAAGGGCCGCTGGTCTTCGAACTCGAGCGTGCAGAAGCTGTGCGTGATCTGTTCCAGCGCGTCCTCGATCGGATGCGCGAAGGTGTACATCGGGTAGATGCACCACTTGTCGCCGGTGTTGTGGTGGGTGGCGCGGCGGATGCGGTAGAGCGCCGGATCGCGCATGTTGATGTTGGGGCTCGCCATGTCGATGCGGGCCCGCAGCACTGCGGCGCCGTCCTCGAGCGCGCCGTCGCGCATGGCACGGAAGCGCGCGAGGTTCTCGTCCGGCGTGCGGCCGCGGAACGGGCTGTCGGTGCCGGGCGTGTTGAAGTCGCCGCGGGTGGCGCGGATCTGCTCGGCGCTCTGCTCGTCGACGTAGGCCAGGCCGGCACCGATCAGGTACTCGGCCGCCCGGTACATGAAGTCGAAATAGTTACTCGCAAAGTACTCGTGCGCGTCGGCCTCGCCCGGCTTGGCAGGGTTGTCGGCCAGCACGGTGTCGTAACCCAGCCATTGCACGGCGTCGCGGATCGCGTCGACGTATTCCTGCTCTTCCTTCTCCGGGTTGGTGTCGTCGAAGCGCAGGTGGCAGACGCCGCCGTATTCCCCGGCCAGCTCGAAGTTGAGCCAGATGCTCTTGGCATGCCCGATGTGCAGGTAGCCGTTGGGTTCGGGCGGGAAGCGCATGCGGACCTTGGCCGGGTCCTGCATGCCCTGGGCGTGATGGGCGGCGTCCCCTGGGGAGCCGCCCCATTTGCGAGTGGAATAATTGCCCTGTTCGAGGTCGCTTTCGATCACGTGGCGCAGGAAATTGCTCGGCTTGGTGCTGTCGTTGTCTGCAGGGGAAGTCATCCGCTCATTCTAGGTGGCCCCCCGAGGGCTCGTTACCTTTGGCAACCTTCTTCACAGAGCGGCGTACACGGGGTTCACACCTCACGCGTTCAATACAGACATGGGCGGCCCACACCCGCCCCAACAGGAGTTTCATGATGAGCGTCACCCGCACCACTTTCTTCAAATGGGCCGCCGCCGGCGTCGTTGCCGCGGGCGCGCTGTTCGCCACCGCTTCGGCCAGTGCGGCTGTCGACTGGTCGGTCGGCGTCAACGTCCCCGGGGTAGCGATCGGCGTGGCGACGCCGCAGCCTTACTACGCCCCGGCACCGGTCTACTACCCGCCGCCGGCTGCCTACTACGCGCCGCCGCCGGTTTACTACCGCCCGGCGCCCCGGGTGTACTACCGTCCGGCGCCCGTGTACTACGCGCCGCCACCGGTGTACTACCGGCCCGCTCCAGGCTATTACGGCCATCGCGGCCACGGCCATGGTCATGGCTACTACCGCTGAGCGACAGACACCCCCGATTGCCTGCTGTCACATCGAAAAAACCGGCCCCGTCGAACGGGCCGGTTTTTTTTGTGCCTGCCCGGGCCCCCCTGGGGGCCCTTACATGGCGCGGAAAAGGTGGGCGTAGAGCCGGCTGACCGGGATCCTGTCGGCGCGGCCGCGCAGGCTCAGGTGCTGCTTGCCGGCCTCGTCGCGGTGAACCGCCTCGATGGCGCTGCTGCGCACGACCACGGCCCGGTGCACCTGCCAGAAGATGCTGGCGTCGATCTGCGGCAGCAACTGCTTGAGCGGCGTGCGGATCAGGTACTCGTGGGTGGCGGTCAGCACGCGCACGTACTTGTCGGCCGCTTCGAAGTACTGCACCTCGTCGATCGGGACCATGCGCACCGTGGCGCCGCCGGCCTCGCTCGCGGCAATGAACCTGAGCGGCGCGGCGGCGGGTGCGGGTCCGGCGGCGGCGCTGCTCAGCAACCGGCGCCATTGCGCCAGCGTCTGTTCCAGCGCGGCGGGCGCGGCCGCTTCGGCGGGTTCCTGGGCAGCCAGCGCCTGCTTGAGCCTGGCGACGGTCTTGCGCAGTCGCTCGGCGTGGACCGGCTTGAGGATGTAGTCGATCGCCTGCGCCTCGAAGGCGCGCGCAGCGTATTCGTCGTAGGCGGTGACGAACACCAGCTGCGGCATCGGCGCCTCGTCGGTCGGCCAGGTGTCGGCCAGTTCGGCGGCGGCGCCCAGCCCGTCGAGGCCCGGCATCCGGATGTCGAAGAACAACACCTGCGGCAGCCGTTGCAATGCCTCCTGCACGGCACTGGCACCGTCGCCCACACAGGCGACCACGTCGAGCTCGGGCCATGCGGCGGCCAGTTCAGTCCGCAACGCCTGCGCGAGCAGGGGTTCGTCTTCGGCAATGAGGGCTGTGGCTTTCATGCGTTCAGGTGGGAAATGCGACTGTCGCGAGGGTCCCGCCCTCGGGTATGTGCTGCAGCGTCAAGCTGCCTCGCGCTCCGTAGACCGTGGCGAGGCGCTCGCGCACCTGCGTCACGCCGAAGCCGTCGCCATGGGTCGGCAGCGTCGCGTCCAGGCCGACGCCGGTGTCGCAGACTTCGATCGAGATCTGCGGCATGCCGTCCTCGGAACGGTTCTCGCGCCGCGCACGCACGCGGATTTCGCCGCCTTCGACCTTCGGCTCGAGTCCGTGGCGGATGCAGTTCTCCACCAGGGGTTGAAGCAGCAGCGGTGGCACCGGCACGTCGCGCAAAGCGTCGGGCAGGTCGAGCGCATAGCGCAGGCGCGGCCCCATGCGCACCGACATGAGCTCGAGGTAGTCGCGCAGCCGATCGAATTCGCAGGCCAGCGGATGCGACGTGGCCCGGGAGCCGGCGAGCGTGACACGCAAGTAGTTGTTGAGGTGGTCGAGCATCTCGACCGCGCGCGGCGGATCGACCGCGATCAGCGCTCGCAGGTTGGCCAGCGTGTTGAACAGCATGTGCGGCTCCAGCTGGGTCTCGAGCAGCTTGAGCCTGGCCTCGCCGGCGTCGCGCTCGGCGGTGACGATCTTGGCGGCCAGCGCGGCGGCCCTGCCGCGCGCGTGGAAGTAGAAGCTCGCGACGACGCCGGCGACGATCGTGATCACCAGGCTGA
Organism: Variovorax sp. P1_G12; assembly: GCF_056405555.1. Lineage (NCBI taxonomy): Bacteria > Pseudomonadati > Pseudomonadota > Betaproteobacteria > Burkholderiales > Comamonadaceae > Variovorax > Variovorax sp. P1_G12. The sequence goes on from NZ_JBFUBW010000005.1 coordinate 14,080, forward strand.
TGGTGTTGTCGCGCGGCGTCGAGACGTTGCGGGAGTCGAACAGCAAGTCACCCACGCGGTCGCCGACCAGGAAGCCGCAGCCGATGCCCACGGCGGTCAGCAGCAGGCCGCGCCAGCCCTTCGGCCAGCCATGGCCGCCGGCGCCGTCGGTGTGGCAGTGGCGCTTGTCGACCAGGTAGCGCCCGAACTCGATGACGGCCCAGGTGACGGTGCCTACGGACAAGGCGTAGCCGAGCTGCATCAGGTAGGTCTTGTTCGGCCAGATCGCAGTGGTCAGCACCGCCACCACGCAGCAGAAGGCGATGACTTGCAGGTAGTGCCGGCCCGCGCTGGACCAATGGATCTTCATGGCGCCAGATTCTGGACGAAGAAGCGGGCGATGGCGTCATAGACGGCGCGCAGGCTGGCCCGGTCGAAGCCCGGCGGGTCGTTCAGGAGCCGGGCTGCGCGGGGTGGCAGGCCGGGCGGCTGCGGAGACAGGATCGAGCCATGGCCCGCCGTCGGCATGTCGGCGACCAGTTCGCAGCCTGTGCCGCAGGCTGCGCGCACCGCGTCGACGTGCCATTGCGGAGCGAGCCAGTCGTCCCGGCCGGCGCGCACCAGTCCCAATGGAATCCGCGGCGTCGCGAGCGAGGCCATGTCGACGGGCGCGGCCATGGGGACGGCAGCCACCGCGGCCGTGATTCGCGGATCGGTCCAGGTTTCGAGCGTGGTCTGGTCGCCCAGCTTCCAATGGATCGCGCGGCGAGCGACCGCCAGGCGCAAGCCGTCGAGCCTGTCGCCGGTGAGCGAGCTCGCCAGGCCCACGCAGGCCGGAAAGTCCTCGGCCAGATGCGCCTGGCAATGCGCGTCCAGCAGGGCCGGTGACCAGCGCGCGCCGGCCAGGGTCAGCGCCGTGAGGCCGCCGGCAGACATCCCGAAGACGCCGACATGCTGGAAGTCGAGCAACGGCGCGAAGCGCGCGTCGGCGGCCATCGCGTCGATCGCTTGCGACACCTCCTTCGGCCGATGGCGCCATGTCGCAGGGCCGATATCGCTCATGTCGTGGTAGTTGTCGCCGGCGTGTTCCGGCATGGCGACGGTGAAGCCGGCGTCCACCAGCGCGATCGCCAGGTCGGCCTGCGGCCAGGGCGAGCCGCCCGAGCCGTGGGACATGACCACCAGGCGGCCGTTGCCGCGCAGCGGGGCGGCGTCGGCGGCCAGTTGGAAGGAGAAGGGGCCGCGGCTGAATCGGGCGGGCGCGGCGGCGGTCGGGTAGAACACCGTGACCGGGCCGGTGCCCGGCGGCGCCGGCAGCAGCGCGACGCCGGTGGCGGCCGACGCGGCGTGGCCCAGCAGGCCGAACAGGGCCAGCGCCAGCAGGTGTCGCACGCCGGCCTTCACCACGGGTCTCCCTTGGCGCCGCCGGCCAGCCTGGCGCGTTCGCGCCCGGCCATGCGCTCCAGCAGCGCGCCGCCCGGCGGCAGCATCCAGACCGCGGCCCCGTGGGCCAGCAAGCCGACGCCCCAGCCCAGCAGCGGGTAGATGGCCCACGCGCGGCCGTTCGCTACCGAGATGCCGATCAGGCCGAGGTTGACGATGATGTAGATCGCGGCATGGCTGAACCAGCCCAGCTTGGCCTTGGCGCGCCGCAATGCGAGCCGCTCGATGCGTGATGATTCGGTGGACATGGAAGTCTCCTGGATTGTGCAGACAAGGGCAGGGTTCAGGCGCCGGGGGCGCCAGCCGCCACGCGGTCCTCGCGGATCGCCAGCTTCCAGAGCCGCACCGCGCGGCCGGCGAAGACGCCGCTGAAGACGCCGTACAGCAGCGCGATGGCGAGCGCGAAGGTGGCATCGTGGCGGATCTCCGGGTGCATCGCCAGGGTGGCGCCGACCACGCACTTGGTGAAGAAGATGCCCATCATGAGCAGCAGCGGCACGGCGCTGCCTGCGACGTGGAACCGGCGCGTCGCCTCGTCGTAGCGCGTGCCGGCCGGCAATCCGCGCTTCAATACGAGGGTCAGCGCCGCCCCGGCCGCCGCGGCCCAGGCCGGCACGCTGAGGCTCGAATCTCCGAAAGCCGAGGTCACGCCATAGATAGAGAGGCCGGTCATCACGATCGGCACCAGCGTCACCCGGCCCAGGCTCACGCTGCTGGCCAGCAGTTGCCTGGCGCCGAGCCACAGCAGGGTGGCGAACAGGATGTAGACCCACTTCGGGGTGTGCAGGAAGACTTGGGTCAGCATGGGTTGCTCCTGTGAGATTGGAGGGAGAGGTTCGAAAGGGTCAGGCAAGCCCCAGCCACTGGCCCCAGACCAGTTGGCCGAGATAGCGGCTGGGCAGCAGCGTGAAGGCGCCGGCCACGATGCAGGCGCTGATGTAGGTGGCCTGCATCGCGATCCGGTGGCCGCGGATGTCGCCCCGGGCGAGCTTCCAGAAGGCGCGCGAGAGGCCGAAGAAGGTGGCCGGCACCAGCAGGTGCACCAGCGTGTAGCCGCCGATGTTCGGCAGCCTGAAGTCCCGGATGAAGAGCGCCGACAGCGCGGCCATGACGATCAGCGTGACCCACGCATAGCCCAGCGCCCGGTGCAGGCGCGGCCGCTGGGGCCGGCTCCGGCGGGCCCAGAGCACCACCGGCCCGAGGGCCAGGGCGGAGGCGGCGGAGGCGAGGTGGATGGCGATGACCGGTGACATTTGCATGGCGGGCTCCTGAGGCGATGGGCGGACTGTGCCGCCCGCCCGGCGGGCCCGCCACGGCCATGCGACGAACCGCGCCTGGGCGGCGCCAGTTGCATTCCGTGATCGCCGGACGCAGGCGTCCACGGCGGCTTTACCGAGGCTTTACGGTTCGTAAGGGCTGGGCGCTACGATTCGGCGCTCCACTACGGGCTGCCACCCTCAAGCTCTCTTCACCGATGTCGTCCCCCCTTCCCGAGCCCGCCACCGAAGACCTCCACGCATCCCGCCCCGTGCCTTCCCGGCGGCGGCGCTGGCTCGGCAGCCTGCTGGCGCTGGGCCTGGTGGCGGCGTTGGCCGGCGGCGCCTGGTACCTGATCCAGCGCTCGGGCGAACCGGCGGGCGGGCGCCCCAATTTCGGCGGCGCCAGCTCCACCGTCGGCCACGCCACCGCGCAGCGCGTGGAAATGCCGATCCTGATCGATGCCCTGGGCACGGTGACGCCGCTGGCGACCATCACGCTCAAGCCGCAGGTCGGCGGCGTGCTGACCGAGGTGCTCTATACCGAGGGCCAGACCGTCAGCAAGGGCCAGTTGCTGGCCCGCATCGACCCGCGTCCCTACGAGCAGGCGCTGATGCAGGCCCAGGGCAACCGGGTGCGCGACGAGGCGCAGCTCGAGGCGGCGCGCGTCACCCTGTCGCGCTACCGCACGCTGCTGGGCCAGGACTCGATCGCCCGGCAGGACGTCGACACCCAGGCCGCGCTGGTCAAGCAGCTTGAAGGCACCGTGACCACCGACCGAGCGGCCGAGGCCGCCGCCAAGCTCAACCTCGACTACACCCGGGTCACGGCGCCGGTGGCCGGGCGCATCGGGCTGCGCACGGTCGACCCGGGCAACACGGTGACGGCCAACGCCACCACCGGCATCGCGGTGATCACCCAGATGAACCCGATCGACGTCCAGTTCGCGGTGCCGCAGGACCGCGTGCCCGACATCCAGGCCCAGCTGGCCAAGGGCGAGGCGCTGCCGGTCAAGGCGCTGGACCGGGTGCGCAGCGCGGTGCTGGACACCGGCACCTTCTCGACCTTGGACAACGTGGTCGACACCAGCACCGGCACGGTGCGGGCCAAGGCGCGCTTCGCCAACACCGGCACGCCGCTGTTCCCGAACCAGTTCGTCAACGTGCAGATGGTGCTGCGCACCGTGAACGCGGTCGTGGTCCCGGTGACCGCGGTGCGCATCGGGCCCAACGGCAATTTCGTCTATGTGGTCAACGAGGACCGCACGGTGTCGGTGCGCCCGGTGAAGCGCGGCGAGGCCACGGTCGACGTGGTGGCGATCCTCGACGGCGTGAAGGCCGGCGAGGACGTGGTGACCGAAGGCGGCGACCGCCTGAAGGATGGCGCCCGCGTGCAGCTGCAGGGCGACAAGCCGGCGATGGCGCCGCGCCCGGGGGCCTCCGGCCCGCGCGGGCCGCGCACACCCGGCGGTCCGAACGGCGAGGGCCGGCGGCAGCGGCCTCCGCAGTAGGGAGCGGCGGTGAGTCCCTCGCGTCCCTTCATCGAGCGGCCGGTCGCGACCGCGCTGCTCATGCTCGCGATCGTGCTCGCGGGCCTGGTCGGTTTCCGCTTCCTGCCGCTGGCGGCCCTGCCGCAGGTCGACTACCCGACGATCCAGGTGCAGACGCTCTATCCGGGCGCCAGCCCCGAGGTCATGAGCCGCACCGTGACCGCGCCGCTGGAGCGCCAGTTCGGCCAGATGGCCGGGCTCGACCGAATGAGCTCGACCAGCGCCACCGGCGTCTCGATCGTCACGCTGCAGTTCGCGCTCGACCAGACCCTCGACGTCGCCGAGCAGCAGGTGCAGGCGGCGATCAACGCCGGCGGCTCGCTGCTGCCGGCCGACCTGCCGGCGCCGCCGGTGTATGCCAAGGTCAACCCGGCCGATGCCCCGATCCTGACCCTGGCCGTGAGCTCCGAGACCATGCCGCTGACGGAGGTGCAGAACCTCGTGAACACGCGGCTGGCGCAGAAGATCAGCCAGGTCGGCGGGGTCGGCCTGGTGTCGCTGTCGGGCGGGCAGCGTCCGGCGGTGCGGATCCAGGCCAACACCAACGCGCTGGCCGCGGTCGGCATCGGCCTGGACACCCTGCGCACCGCGATCGCGGCGGCCAACGCCAACAGCGCCAAGGGCGGCTTCGACGGCCCGAAGCGGGCCTACACGATCAACGCCAACGACCAGCTGGTGGCCGCGGCCGACTACAAGAACCTGATCGTCGCCTGGAAGAACGGCGCGCCGGTGCGCATGAGCGATGTCGCGCGCGTCATCGACGGCGCCGAGAACACCCAGCTCGGGGCCTGGGCCGGCGCGAACGCGAAGCAGGGCGAGCAGGACGGCAAGCTCTATCCCGCGATCATCCTCAACGTGCAGCGTCAGCCCGGCGCCAACGTGATCGGCACGGTCGACGGCATCAAGAAGCTGCTGCCCGAGCTGGAGGCCTCGCTGCCCGGCGCGCTGAAGGTGGAGGTGCTGAGCGACCGCACCACCGGCATCCGCGCCTCGGTCAACCACGTGCAGCTCGAGCTGGCGCTGGCGGTGGTGATGGTGGTGCTGGTGATCTTCTTCTTCCTGCACAGCGTGCGCGCGACCGTGATCGCCAGCGTCGCGGTGCCGATCTCGCTGATCGGCACCTGCGGCCTGATGTACCTGCTGGGCTACAGCCTCAACAACCTGAGCCTGATGGCGCTGACCATCGCGACCGGCTTCGTGGTCGACGACGCGATCGTGATGATCGAGAACATCGCGCGCTACCTCGAGAAGGGCGAGCCGCCGTTCCAGGCCGCGCTCAAGGGGGCGACACAGATCGGCTTCACGATCATTTCGCTGACGGTGTCGCTGATCGCGGTGCTGATCCCGCTGCTGTTCATGGGCGACGTGGTGGGGCGCCTGTTCCGCGAATTCGCGGTGACACTGGCGATCACGATCCTGATCTCGGCCGTGGTCTCGCTGACCCTGGTGCCGATGATGTCGGCGCGCTGGCTGCGGCCGCAGGCCGAGGAGGGCGGACGCTTCGGCGCCGCCGTGCAGCGCTTCTTCGATCGCGTGATCGCGCGCTACGACATCTGGCTGCAATGGGTGTTTCGCCACCAGCCGCTGACGCTGGTGGTGGCCGTGCTCACCCTCGCGCTCACCGTGCTGCTCTACGTCGTGATTCCCAAGGGCCTGTTCCCGACCCAGGACACCGGGCAGCTCAAGGCCCGCGTCCAGGCCTCGCAGGAGGTGTCCTATGTGCGGATGGCCGAGCTGCAGCAGTCGGCGGCCAACCTGATCCTGGCCGATCCCGACGTGCAGAGCCTGAGCTCGGTGGTCGGCGTCGACGCCGCCAACAACATGGCGCTCAACACCGGCAGCATGCTGATCAATCTGCGCGCCGGCCACGGCGACCAGGCCGTGGTGATGCAGCGGCTGCGCGACCGCGTGCGCGACGGCGTCGCCGGCGTGTCGCTCTACCTGCAGCCGACCCAGGACCTGACCATCGACGCCGAGACCGGGCCGACCGAGTTCCGGGTCTCGCTCGAAGGCGCCGACACCACCACGGTGAACGAGTGGGCGCAGAAGCTGGTCGAGCGGCTGCGCCGCGTGCCGCAGGTGCGCAACCCGACGACCGATGCCGGCGCCCAGGGCTTGTCGGCCTACGTGGACATCGACCGCAACACAGCGTCGCGGCTGTCGGTCACCGCGAGCTCGGTGGACGACGCGCTCTACAGCGCCTTCGGCCAGCGCATCGTCTCGACCATCTTCACCGAGACCAACCAGTACCGCGTGATCCTCGAGGCCCAGCGCGAGTCGCTGGCCTCGCCGGAAGGGCTGGGCAACCTGCAGCTGCGCACCGGCGCCGGCACGGCGACGCCCCTGTCTTCGCTGGCCACGGTGCGCGAGCAGTTCGCGCCGCTGCAGGTCACGCGCGTGGCCCAGTACCCGGCCGCGACCGTCGGCTTCGACACGCCGCCGAACGTGGCGCTCGGCAAGTCGGTGGCGGCGATCCGTGCCGCGGCCAAGGAGATCGCGCTGCCGGCGAGCGTGAGCCTGAAGTTCCTCGGCGCCGCCGGCGCGTACGAAAAATCGCTGACCAACCAGCTGTGGCTGATCCTGGCGGCGGTGGTCTGCGTCTACATCGTGCTGGGCGTGCTGTACGAGAGCTATATCCACCCGCTGACGATCCTGTCGACGCTGCCCTCGGCCGGCGTCGGCGCATTGCTGGCGCTGATGCTGACCGGCAACGACCTCGGGGTGATCGGCATCATCGGCATCATCCTGTTGATCGGCATCGTGAAGAAGAACGCGATCATGATGATCGACTTCGCGATCGACGCCGAGCGCAACCAGGGCAAGGGGCCGCTCGAGGCCATCCACCAGGCGGCGCTGCTGCGCTTCCGCCCGATCCTGATGACCACGCTGGCGGCCCTGTTCGCGGCGCTGCCGCTGATGCTGGGCTGGGGCGAGGGCGCCGAGCTGCGTCGTCCGCTGGGGCTGGCGATTTTCGGCGGGCTGGTGGTGAGCCAGGTGCTGACGCTGTTCACCACGCCCGTCATCTATCTCGCGTTCGATCGGCTGGGGCGGCGGTTTGGGCAGAGGGCTGCAGCGTGACTTGTGGTCATCTTTCGATCAAGGACGCGTTCCCCCTGGAAGGGCGCCCGGCACGCGGTGCGGGCCGAACGACCCCACTGCGCCGGCCCTTCGGGCTGCCTTGCGGTGCTCGCTTCAGGCGGGGTCCGCGCAAACTCGCTGCGCTCAAACACGCGCGGCCCTTGATCCGCCTGAAGCTGCGCTCCTCAGCGGCGCAGAGGGGATCGCCCGTCCCGCACCGCATGCCGGGCTCAGGGGGTGTTCAAAGAGCCGCGACGTCTCCAACGCCGATGCAACCCCAACCTGTCCACGGCGGTGGGCGGTATGCCCTGGGCCGGCCGTTGAGGCACCGCCGAGCAGCGCAGCGGTACGCGGATCAGGGCTCGCGACTGTTTGAGCGAAGCGAGTTTGAGCGAGACCCCGCGTACCGCGAGCAGCGCAGGGCAGCCGCGAAGCGGCCGGTGACGTCGGCCGGCCCAGGGCATACCGCCCGCCGCCGCCCCCGCTGTCCCGGTGCAATGCAGCAAAGAGAGGCCCCATGAACCTCTCCAAACCCTTCGTAGAGCGCCCGATCGCCACGATGCTGCTCACCATCGGCATCGCGCTGGCAGGCATCGTCGCCTTCCTCGTGCTGCCGGTGTCACCGCTGCCGCAAGTCGACTACCCGACGATCTCGGTGCAGGCGAGCCTCGCGGGCGCCAGCCCGAGCACCATGGCCTCGAGTGTCGCCACGCCGCTGGAGCGCAGGCTCGGCATCATCCCGGGCGTCAACGAACTGACATCGACCAGCTCCAACGGCTCGGCCCGCGTCACGCTGCAGTTCGACCTGAGCCGCAACATCGACAGCGCCGCGCGCGAGGTGCAGGCCGCGATCAACGCCGCCCGTGCCGACCTGCCGGCGACGCTGCGCAGCAACCCGACCTATCGCAAGCGCAACCCGACCGCGGCGCCGGTCGTGATCCTGGCGCTGACCTCCAAGACCCGCACGCCGGGCCAGATCTACGAGGCGGTGTCGAACATCGTGAGCCAGCGGCTGTCGCAGGTCGAGGGCGTCGGCGAGGTCGAGATCGGCGGCGGCTCGCTGCCCGCGGTGCGGGTCGAGCTGGAGCCCTTCGCGCTCAACCGCTTCGGCATCAGCAGCGAAGACGTGCGCGCCGCGATCCAGGCCAACAACGCCAACCGGCCCAAGGGCGCGATCGAGAGCGACGACCGCCGGCTGCAGATCTATACGCCGGCGCCGGGCCGCCATGCCTCGGAGTACCGCGACATGGTGATCGCCTGGCGCAACGACGCCGCGGTGCGCCTGGGCGACGTCGCGCGCGTGATCGACAGCGTCGAGAACACGCGCACCCTGGGCCTCTTCAACGGCGAGCCGGCGGTGATCGTGCTGGTCACGCAATCGCCGGGCGCCAACATCATCGAGACGGTCGATGGCGTGCGCCGGCTGCTGCCCGAGCTGCGCGCGCAGCTGCCGCAGGACATCGATGCCCAGGTCGCCTCGGACCGCACCAACACGATCCGCGCCTCGCTGCGCGAGATCGAGGCCACGCTGATGATCTCGGTGGTGCTGGTGGTGCTGGTGGTGGGCCTCTTCCTGCGCAAGGCGCGCGCCACCATCGTGCCGGCGGTGGCGACCGTGGTGTCGCTGCTCGGCACCTTCGGCGTCATGCACCTGCTGGGCTACAGCCTCAACAACCTGAGCCTGATGGCGCTCACGGTCGCCACCGGCTTCGTGGTCGACGATGCGATCGTGGTGCTGGAAAACACCACCCGCCACGTCGAGGCCGGCATGAACCGGGTCGAGGCGGCGCTGCGCGGTGCCCGCGAGGTCGGTTTCACGGTGCTGTCGATCAGCCTGTCCCTGGTGGCGGTGTTCATCCCGCTGCTGTTCATGGGCGGGCAGGTGGGGCGGCTGTTCCGCGAGTTTGCGGTCACGCTGTCGGCCGCGGTGCTGATCTCGCTCGTGATCTCGCTGACCACCACGCCGATGCTGTGCGCCATGCTGCTGCGCAGCGAGGCCGAGGAGGGCGCCAAGACGCCCGGGCGCCTGCGCGCCTGGTTCAGCCGCCAGGCGGAGCGGGCCTGGAACGGCACGCTGCGCATGTATGCGCACAGCCTCGACTGGGCGCTGGCGAGCAAGGGCGTGGTGATGGTGGTGCTGCTGGCGGTGATCGGGCTCAACGTCTACCTGTTCAACGCCATCCCCAAGGGCTACTTCCCGCAGCAGGACAACGGCCAGCTCAATGCCGGGCTGCGCACCGACCAGAGCATCTCCTCGGCGGCGATCGCCGACAAGCTGCGCCAGGCGGTGGACATCATCCGCAAGGACCCGGCGGTCGACACCGTGGTCGGTTTCTCGGGCGGCGGCCGCTCGGGCGGCGGCTTCATGTTCGTCAACCTCAAGCCGGTGGCGCAGCGCAGCGAGAAGACGCAGGCCGTGATCGACCGCCTGCGCCCCCAGCTCAACCAGCTGACCGGCCTGCGCGTGTTCCTGAGCCCGGTGCAGGACCTGCGCATGGGCGGGCGATCGAGCAACTCGAGCTACCAGTACACGCTCAAGAGCGACAACCTGTCCGACCTGCGCGCCTGGTCGACCAAGCTGGCCAATCGGCTGCGCGACGAGACCGCGCTGACCGACGTCGACAGCGACGATGCCGACAACGGCGTCGAGACCTTCGTCGACGTCGACCGCGAGGCCGCCGCGCGACTCGGCGTGACGTCGGCCGCGGTCGACAACGCGCTCTACAACGCCTACGGCCAGCGCTCGGTGGCGACCATCTACGACGAGCTCAACCAGTATTCGGTGGTGATGGAATGGGCGCCGCGCTTCCAGCGTTCGCCGATCGTCCTGAAGGACCTCTACGTGCCGTCGACGCTGCAGACGACCACCAACGCGAGCGGCCAGTCGATCACCAGCTCGATCAAGAACACGACCGACGCCAATACCGGCACCTCGACCACGGTGTCGGCCAATCCGGCCCTGCGCACCGCCTCCACCGGCCAGCAGATCGCCACCGACACCACGCTCATGGTGCCGCTGTCGGCCTTCGCCAAGCTCAGCGAGCGGGCCGTGCCGACCTCGATCGACCACCAGGACACCGAGCTCGCGAGCACGGTCTCGTTCAGCCTGGCCGACGGCGTCAGCCTGTCGGACGCCAAGCGCATCGTGGCCCAGGCCGAGGCCGACATCGCGATGCCGATCAACGTGCGCGGCAGCTTCCAGGGCACGGCGCTGGCGGCGCAGCAGTCGCAGGGGCAGCAGTGGTTCCTGATCCTCGCCGCGCTGATCGTGATCTACATCGTGCTCGGCGTGCTCTACGAGAGCCTGGTGCACCCGATCACGGTGCTGACCACGCTGCCCTCGGCCGGCGTCGGCGCGGTGCTGGCGCTGCTGCTGTTCCGCATGGAGTTCTCGATCATCGCGCTGATCGGCGTCTTCCTGCTGATCGGCATCGTCAAGAAGAACGCGATCCTGATCATCGACTTCGCGCTCGAGGCCGAGCGCGCGCGCGGGCTCACGGCCGTGGAGGCGGTGCGCGAGGCCTGCCTGCTGCGCTTCCGCCCGATCCTGATGACCACGCTGGCGGCCGCGCTCGGCGCGCTGCCGCTGGCGATCGGCTTCGGCCTGGGCTCGGAATTGCGCCAGCCGCTGGGCGTCGCGATCATCGGCGGGCTGATCGCCAGCCAGCTGCTGACCCTCCTGACCACGCCGGTCGTCTACGTGCTGCTCGACAAGCTGCGCCGGCGGCCCGCCAACGAAAAGTACCTGAGCCGAGCGGCCGAGTCCCCCCTGGCCCGCGCGCCCGACATTGCCTCGAACCCATGACCGCATCGAAACGCTTTATCCCCAGTCGACCCGTGGCACTGGCCCTGGCGGCGCTGCTGGCGGGCTGCGCCGTCGGACCGGCCTACGAGCGGCCGCCCATGGCCGCGCCGGCGGCCTGGAAGTCGGCCCCGGCCGCCGCCGGCTGGCAGCCCGCCGCGCCGGCCGACGCCTTCGACCGCGGCGAATGGTGGAAGCTCTTCGGCGACGCCACGCTCGACGGCCTGGCCGCACGCGTGCAGGTGTCGAACCAGAACATCGCCACCGCGGTCGCCAACTACGCGCAGGCCCAGGCGCTGGTGCGCGGCCAGAGGGCGGCGCTGTTCCCGCAGGTCACGCTCGACGGCAGCGTGCGGCGCACCGGCGGGCGCGACATCTCGGCCGCCACCGCCTCGGCGGCCGTGCTGGGCGTCGATTGGCAACCGGACGTCTGGGGCCGGCTGCGCCAGGCGGTCGACAGCGCGCAGGCCAATGCCCAGGCCAGCGAAGCCGACCTGGCCGCGGCGCGCCTGTCGGCAGTGGGCGACCTGGCGACCAACTACTTCTCGCTGCGCGAGGCCGACGCCGAAATCCGCATCCTCGACGACACGCTCGAGGGCTACCAGCGCAGCCTGCAGATCACGCGCAACCGCTATGCCGCCAGCATCGCGGCCCAGAGCGACGTGCTGCAGGCCGAGACGCTCTACGCCAACACCCAGGCCGAGCGCGCCGCGCTGAAGCGCAACCGCGAAGCGCTCGAGCATGCGATCGCGGTGCTGGTCGGCGTGGCGCCGGCAGACTTCAACCTGCCGGTCGCCGAGTGGAACGTCGAGGTGCCCGGCGTGCCGACGGAAGTGCCCTCGACCCTGCTCGAACGCCGGCCCGACATTGCGGCAGCCGAGCGGCAGGTGGCGGCGGCGAATGCGCAGATCGGCATCGCGCGCTCGGCCTACTACCCCAACTTCGGCCTGAGCGGCGGCATCAGCTCCAGCTCCTCGCGCGTGGGCGACCTGTTCAATGCCTCGAACACGCTGTGGTCGCTGGGCCTCTCGGTGGCTCAGGTGGTGTTCGACGCCGGCGCGATCGGCGCCAGCGTCGATGCCGCCAAGGCCGGCCACGAGGCCTCGGTGGCCCGCTACCGCCAGACCGTGCTCGCGGCCTTCCAGAGCGTGGAGGACCAGCTCAGCGCCGGCATCAGCCTGGCGCAGCAGGAGGGCCTGCGGCGCCAGAGCTCGGCCGCGGCCGACCGCACCGAGCAGCAGTTCCTGAACCGCTACCGCGCCGGCACCATCGACTACACCAGCGTGGTGGTGGCGCAGGTGTCGGCGCTCAACGCGCGGCGCACCCTGGTGCAGGTGCAGGCCAACCGCCAGACTTCGGCGGTGGCACTGATCCAGGCGCTGGGCGGCGGCTGGCATGCCGAGTGGATGGAGCCTTCGCCAAAGCCGGTCGCAGAGGCCGCGCCAGCCAGCTCCTGAGTCAGCCCCCGCGCAGCCGCGGCGCCTGCAGGTAGGCACCCGACTCGAACAGCTGCGTCTCGGCCTGGTCGATGCGCTTGACCACCGGCTTGCCGGCGCGGCTGGCCAGCAGCTCCAGCAAGGCCTCGGTCAGTGCCGTGCCGGCGGCGACCGAGGGGAAGAACGACGGGCTCTGGATCGCGAACAACAGCGTCTCGTCGGCCAGCAGCGACAGCGGCGAGGCCGCGCTGTCGGTCAGCGCGAGCACCTTGCAGCCGGCCGCCTTGGCGGCTTCGGCCACCTGCAGGGCCTCGCGCGAGTAGGGGGCGAAGCTGGCGACGACCAGCGCATCGCCCTTGGCCATCGCGCGCTGCTGCATCTCGAGCGAGCCGCCCTGGCCGTCGATCAGCTGCACGCTGGTACGGAACATCCGGTAGACGTAGACGAACGAGAACGCGATCGGAAAGCAGGCCCTGAAGCCGGCCGCGTGCACCGTGGGCGCCTTCTCCAGCAGGGCGCAGGCCTTCTGCAGCGAGGCCGCGCTCTGGCGCTGCGTGGCCTCGAGGTTGTGCCGCTGCACCTCGAACATCTCCTCGACCAGGCTGCGGTCGGCGGCGCGGCCGACCAGTGTCCGGGCGCGCTCGCCGTAGGCTTCCGGACCGAGTCCCATCTCCGAGGCCACGGCCTCCTTGAACTGCGGCCAGCCCGCATAGCCCAGGTGCTGCGCGAAGCGCACCAGCGTGGCCGGGGTGCCGCCAGCGCGCGTGCCGACGGTGCGCATCGAATGCGTGACCACGTCGTTCGGATGGTCGAGCACGTACTTGGCGACCTGCTGCAGGGCAGGGCTGAGGCCGGCGTAGCGCTGGCGCAGATCGTCCTTGACGCCCATGGGATTTCCTTTTTGGTTTGGAACGAATGTACCGGAAGGAACCAAGGTGTTCCATCGTCCCTTGACGGAACAAATGTTCCAAATAATAATCTGCCCGGTACATTGGTTCCAAATTCAGAACGCCATGACGCACGTCTTCCATCGCCATCTCCACCACACGCCGCCGGTCGCGACCTCCGCCAGCGACATGACGATCCGCGATGCCGCCGGCCGCGACTACCTCGACGCCTCGGGCGGCGCCGCGGTCTCGTCGCTGGGACACGGGCACCCGGACGTGATCGCCGCGATGCACGCCCAGATCGACAAGCTGGCCTACGCCCACACCAGCTTCTTCACCACCGAGGTGGCGGAGCAGCTCGCGGACGAGTTGGTCCGCACCGCGCCCGAGGGCATGAGCCATGTCTACCTGGTGAGCGGCGGATCGGAGGCCGTCGAATCGGCGCTCAAGATGGCGCGCCAGTATTTCGTCGAGAACGGGCAGCCGCAGCGCACCCATTTCATCGCCCGCCGCCAGAGCTACCACGGCAACACGCTGGGGGCGCTGGCGGTCGGCGGCAACGCCTGGCGGCGCGAGCCCTTCGCGCCCCTCCTGGTCCCGGCCACGCACGTGGCGCCGTGCTACCCCTACCGCGAGCAGCGCGACGGCGAGACCGTCGAGCAGTACGGCCTGCGGCTCGCGGCCGAGCTCGAAGCGGCGATCCTGGCGCAGGGCGCGGACCGCGTGATCGCCTTCGTGGCCGAGACCGTGGGCGGCGCTACCGCCGGCGTGCTGACGCCGGTGCCGGGCTATTTCAAGGCCGTGCGGGAGGTCTGCGACCGCCATGGCGTGCTGCTGATCCTCGACGAGGTGATGTGCGGCATGGGTCGCTGCGGCACGCTCTACGCCTGCGAGCAGGAGGGCGTGGTGCCCGACCTGGTCACGGTCGCCAAGGGGCTCGGCGGCGGCTACCAGCCGATCGGCGCGGTGCTCGCGCAGCGCCGCATCGTCGAGGCGATGTCCCAAGGCAGCGGCTTCTTCCAGCACGGCCATACCTACCTCGGCCATCCGGTGGCCTGCGCGGCCGCGCTGGCGGTGCAGCAGGTGATCCGCCGCGACGGCCTGCTGGCCAAGGTGCGCGACGACGGCGAGGCGTTCGGCGCCATGCTGCGCACCACGCTCGGCAACCATCCGCACGTGGGCGACATCCGCGGCCGCGGCTTCTTCTGGGGTGTCGAGCTGGTGGCCGATCGGGCCACCAAGACGCCGTTCGCGCCCGGGCTGCGGCTGCACGCCTGGGTCAAGAAGGAGGCGATGGCGCGGGGCCTGCTGTGCTATCCCTTCGGCGGCACGGTCGACGGCCGGCAGGGCGACCACGTGCTGCTGGCGCCGCCCTTCATCGCGACGCGGCAGGACCTGCAGGAGATCGCGAGCCGGCTGGCCGCCGCGGTCGACGCCGTCACGCGCGCGGTCGGTGCGCCACAGGCGGGCTGAAGCGCCGCCCGGACGTCCCCCTTTGTCGTTCTTCAACCTGCTTCGAGGAGTTGTTCCATGGCCTTTGGTCGTCTGTCCACGCATGCCTGCGCCACCCTGATGGCGATCTGCGCGCTGGTCCCGTTCACGCCCGTCCAGGCCCAGGAGGGCGGCACGCTGGCCAGGATCAAGGCCAGCGGCGCCATCACCTTCGGCTACCGCGAGTCGTCCTTCGGCTTCTCGTACCTCGACAGCAACCTGAAGCCGGTCGGCTACAGCATCGACATCTGCAACCGCATCGTCGAGGCCGTGAAGACCGAACTGAAGATGCCGGCCATCGAGATCCGCTACCAGGCCGTGACCTCGGCCAACCGCATTCCGCTGGTGGCCAACGGCACGGTCGACATCGAGTGCGGCTCGACCACCAACCTGGTCGAGCGGCAGAAGCAGGTGGCGTTCTCGCCGGACATCTTCCGCTACAACGTGCGCATGCTGGTCAAGGCCGATTCCGGCATCCGGAGCATCGCCGACCTGCAGGGCAAGACGGTGGTCACGACCACCGGCACGACGTCGTTCCGGCTGCTGCGCGATGCCGACAAGGGCAAGAACCTCGAAGTCGTCAACGTTGCGGCCAAGGACCATACCGAGTCCTTCCTGCTGGTCGAGAACGGCCGCGCCCAGGCCTTCGTGCTCGACGACATCCTGCTGGCGGGCCAGATCGCCAATGCGCGCAACCCGAAGGATTTCCTGATCACCGGCGAGAGCCTGCGCACCGAGAACCAGTCGCTGATGCTGCGCAAGGACGACCCCGAATTCAAGGCGCTGGTGGACCGCGTGGTCGGCGGCATGATGAAATCAGGCGAGATGGAGAAGCTCTACCACCGCTGGTTCATGTCGCCCATCCCGCCGAAGAACATCAACATCAACTACCCGCTCAATGCCGAGACGAAAGACGCGTTCGCGAATCCTTCGTCGAAGGGCATCTGAACGCTTTTCGACCATGACCCGCATTGCCCTCATCCACGCCCTGGCGCATTCGGTCGCGCCCATCAACGAGGCGATGGCGCGCGACTGGCCCGAAGCCGTCCGCATGAACCTGCTGGACGACAGCCTGTCGGCCGATCTCGCACGTGGCGGGCGAGGGCTCGACGAGGCGATGCACGAGCGCTTCCAGCGCCTCGCGCAGTACGCGGTCGATACCGGGGCGCAGGGCATTCTCTTCACCTGCTCGGCCTTCGGCCCCTGCATCGAGGCGGTGGGGCGGCGGCACCCGGGCATTCCGGTGCTCAAGCCCAACGAGGCGATGGTGGCGGAAGCGGCGGCAGGCACCGGCAAGCTGGGCCTGATCGCCACGTTCGCGCCGACGCTGGAATCGATGCCCCCCGAGTTTCCCGAGGGCGTCGGGCTCGAACTCGGGCTGGCCGAGGGGGCGCTCGATGCGCTGAATCGCGGCGACGCGCAGGGGCACGACGAACGCATTGCCGGCGCGGCCCGGGCCTTGCGCGAGCGCGGCTGCACGCGTCTCGCGCTGGCCCAGTTCAGCATGGCGCGCGCCCGGGGCGCCTGCGAGGCCGCATCGGGGCTGACCGTGCTGACCACGGTCGACAGCGCGGTGCGCGCGTTGCGGCGGCGCGCCTCGACCGAGTCTGAAAGTTAGCGGACGCCTTCAGACTCGCCGATTCGAGCCGTTAGGATCGTATTCACGATGCACCAGCTCCTCGACAACATCGCCTGGAACACCCTCTCGGGCCCTCATGCGAAGTACGCCACCGGCACCGACCGCGCGCGCCGATATGCCCCCGGCTTTTCTCCGATCGTCGGCTTCGCGAATGCCGAACATCCCGATCTCGATGCCCTGACGCCGTTCTGCGAGCCCGGCGATCATTTCTATTGCATGGACTGGTCGGGCACGGCGCCCGCGGGCTGGCGGATCGACCTGGATTCGACCATGTTCAGGATGGTCTGGGCGGGGGGCTCGCTGCCCGACGACGACCAGGCCTTCGACGCCGTTGCGCTCGGGCCGGAACACGCGGCGCAAGCGGTCGCGCTGGCGGCGCTGACCCGTCCCGGCCCCTTCGGTTCGAGGACCCCCGAACTCGGCGACTACTTCGGCTGCTTCGAAGGGGAGCGCCTGATCGCCATGGCGGGCGAGCGCATGTGTGCCGGTGCGCTTCGCGAGATCAGCGGCGTTTGCACGCATCCCGATTTCCAGGGCCGGGGCCTCGCGCGCCAGCTGGCTGCGAAACTGATCCGCCGCCAGCTGCAGCGCGGGGAGACGCCGTTCCTGCATGTCATGCGGGACAACGAGAGCGCTCATCGGCTCTACGCCCGGATGGGTTTCCGCGACCACCGCGAGGTGGTCGTTCGCGTGATCTCGCGGTGTTGAGCTGAACGGATCCTGACCGCCGCCATCGCGATAATCGACGCTCTTTCAAGGAGTGCGCGTGGATATCGTATTGCTGGCCAAGGCCGCCGTCATGGGCATCGTCGAGGGCCTGACTGAGTTTCTTCCCATCTCGTCGACCGGCCACCTGATCCTCGCGGGCTCGCTGCTCGGCTTCGACGACGACAAGGCCAAGGTCTTCGACATCGCGATCCAGACCGGCGCGATCTTCGCGGTCATCCTGGTCTACTGGGAGAAGATCCACTCGACCATCGTCGCGCTGCCGCGCCAGCCGAAGGCGCGGCGTTTTGCGCTCAATGTGCTGATCGGCTTCCTGCCGGCGGTGGTGCTGGGCCTGCTGTTCGGCAAGGCGATCAAGGCGCATCTCTTCACGCCGACCGTGGTGGCCAGCACCTTCATCATCGGCGGCTTCATCATCCTGTGGGCCGAGAAGCGGCCGCCGGGCTCGGTGCGCATCGAGCATGTGGACGACATGACGCCCTGGGACGCGCTCAAGGTCGGCCTGGTGCAGTGTTTCGCGATGATCCCGGGCACCAGCCGCAGCGGCTCGACCATCATCGGCGGCATGCTGCTGGGGCTGTCGCGCAAGGCGGCGACCGATTTCTCCTTCTTCCTCGCGATCCCGACCCTGATCGGCGCCGGCGTCTACAGCCTCTACAAGGAACGCGCGCTGCTGTCGGTGGCCGACATCCCGCTGTTCGCCGTCGGCCTGGTGTTCTCGTTCCTGAGCGCCTGGCTCTGCGTGCGCTGGCTGCTGCGCTACATCAGCACCCACGACTTCGTGCCGTTCGCGTGGTATCGGATCGCCTTCGGCATCGTGGTGCTGGCGACGGCGTGGAGCGGTGTGGTGGTCTGGGCAGACTAAGAAAACACCCCCGAAGCGCCTGCGGCGCCCCGAGTCGCTGCCGGAGGCAGCGGCTCTTCGGGTCCGTCCAAGCCTGCGCAGGCAGGCTTGGAGCCGCGGACCTCAGCCCCTCCAGGGGGCGATACCGGCGGCCCGGCAAAGCCGGTTCCGCGGTATCCCTGGTAGCGGATTGCGCCGGTGTCATGTGTCGCAGGCGTGGTCAGGCCGATGACGAGGCACGCGCCGATCAATGCCGCACGCCAGGTCCGGCGGATCGGAAGTCGGTTCACGGCGCGCGGAACGTCAGCCCAGCAGGTTGCGCAGCGAGGCTTCCACTGCGGCCGCGGTGGCGATCGGCTTCTCCATCGGGAACAGGTGGGTGCCGTCGAGCATCATGATGCGGCCCTTGGTGACCAGCTGGGTCATCGCCATGCCGACTTTCCGCATCTCGACCGACTGCCGCCCGCCGACGAACGCCGCGGGGCATTTCAGCGGATGGGCGCGCAGCAGGGCGCCCAGGTTGTGCGGGATCGTTTCGTAGATCGCGGTCTCGACATCGCGGTCGAAGCTCAGCGCCCGCGAATTGGCCCCCACGCTCGGCACTGACGTGTCCTTGCTGCCCCCCGAGGGGGCCCTCGCGCCTTGGGGCGGCCCGGCGTCGCTCGCATCGTCGACGTCGAAGGTGCCGTGCTCGATGTAGTCGCGCAGCACGCGCTGGTCCCACTTCGCGAACGCCTTCTTGCCGCGGAAGTGCTCGAACACGGCCTCGCGGTGCTCCCAGGTGTTGCGGCGCTTGCGGCTCACGATGCCCGGCGACACGCTCTTCATGAGCGGCGTGCGCTTGATGAGATTAATGGTGCCCGCGCGCCAGCCGCCGATCAGCGGCGAGTCGAGCAGCACGACGCCGCGGGCGAGCTTGGGGTGGCGCGCGGCGCACATCAGGCTCAGGAAGCCGCCGAGCGAATGGCCGACCAGCAGCACCGGCGCGCCCGCGCGATCGGCACTTTCCTGCGCGAAGTCGGCCAGTTGCTGCACCAGGTGCGGCCAGTTGTCGGTGACCGGATACTTCGGGTCGTGGCCGAATTTTTCGAGCGCATCGATGTCGAAGCCGCGATTGCGCAGGCTGTCGAGCATCACGCGGTAGGTGCTGGCGGGAAAGCTGTTCCCATGCGAGAAGATGACTGGCGGCAACCCCATGACCGCGCTCAGATCAGCTTTTCTTCGGGGGTCGTGATCTTGCGCAGCGGGCTGTGCCGCGTCGCCGGCATCTTCAGCGGATGCTCGGTGTAGGCATCGTCCCAGACCGGGTCCTCGATGCTGTCGAACACCTCGCGCAGCTTCTGGCCCCAGCTGTTGTGCATCATCCGGTAGTAGGGATTCTCGGCGTCGATGCAGACCACCTTGTCGGTGCGCAGGCTGTTGGCCTCATACACCACGAGGTCGAGCGGCAGGCCGACCGAGAGATTCGACTTCATGGTCGAATCCATCGACACCAGCGCGCACTTGGCGGCTTCGTCGAGCGGGGTCTCGGGTGTCAGGACGCGGTCGAGCACCGGCTTTCCGTACTTCGACTCGCCGACCTGGAAGTAGGGCGTCTCGGTGGTCGCTTCGATGAAATTGCCGGCCGCATAGACCAGGAACAGGCGCATGCCCTCGCCCTTGACCTGGCCGCCGAAGACGAAGGAGACGTTGAAGTCCAGTCCGGCGTGCTTGAGCGCCTCGGCATCGCGGTCGTAGACATGGCGCACCGCCGAGCCCAGCACGCGGGCGGCGTCGAACATGCTCCTGGCATTCCAGATGGTGATCGGAGGGCTTTCCTCGCCGCTTTCCTTGGTCTCGCGCAGTTCCTCGATCTGCAGGATCTCGCGCACCGACTGCGAGATGCTCAGGTTGCCGGCCGACAGCAGGACCATCACGCGGTCGCCCGGCTGCTCGTAGACGATCATCTTTCGGAAGGTGCTGATGTGGTCCACGCCCGCATTGGTGCGTGAATCGGACAGGAACACCAGTCCGGCGTTGAGTTTGATGCCGACGCAGTAGGTCATGAGGTCTTCTTGCACGAATCGGACCATCAGCCGATTTCGCGCGCCTGGAGTTTCTTGAGTGTGTAGAGCGCTTCGAGCGCCTCGCGCGGGCTCATCGCGTCGGGATCGAGCGCTGTCAGCGCGGATTCTACGGCGCTGGCCAGCGGCGTCTCGGCCACCGGCGGCGGCGCGAAGAGGTCGACCTGGGCGCGTGTCTTCGTCTGCTGGGACTCCAGCGCCTCGAGCGCCTGCCGGGCGTGGTTGACCACGGCCGCGGGCATGCCGGCCAGCCGCGCCACCTGGATGCCGTAGCTCTTGCTCGCCGGGCCGGGCTGCATCTCGTGCAGGAACACGATGTCGCGGCCGGCTTCGGTCGCGCTCACGTGCATGTTGACCGCGCCATGGTGCGTCGCCGGGAACTCGGTGAGCTCGAAATAGTGGGTGGCGAAGAGGGTGAAGGCGCGCGTGCGGTCGTGCAGCTGGGCGGCGATGCCGGCCGCCAGCGCCAGGCCGTCGAAGGTGCTGGTGCCGCGGCCGATCTCGTCCATCAGCACCAGCGAATGGGCGGTGGCGCCATGCAGGATCTGCGCCGCCTCGGTCATCTCGAGCATGAAGGTCGACTGCGCGTTGGCCAGGTCGTCGGCCGCGCCGATGCGGGTGTGGATGGCGTCGATGGGCCCGAGCCGGCAGCCCGCGGCCGGCACGTGGGAGCCGATGGAAGCCAAGAGCACGATGATCGCGACCTGCCGCATGTAGGTCGACTTGCCGCCCATGTTGGGGCCGGTGATCACCTGCATGCGCTGCTGGGGCCCGAGCCGGGTGTCGTTCGCGATGAAGGCGCCCGATGATTTTTCGGCGAGGCGCGCCTCGACCACCGGATGGCGGCCCTGGTCGATCTCGATGCAGGGATGGGCGACAAAACTCGGCGCCCGCCAGTGCAGCGTGTGCGAGCGCTCGGCCAGGGCGCACAGGGCATCCAGCGCGGCCAGCGCGGCGGCCAGCCGGGTCAGGGCTGCCACCGAGGGCTGGAGGGCGTCGAGCAGCTGCTCGTAGAGCCACTTCTCGCGCGCCAGGGCGCGATCCTGCGCCGACAGCGCCTTGTCCTCGAAGGCCTTGAGCTCGGGCGTGATGAAGCGCTCGGCGTTCTTCAGCGTCTGGCGGCGGCGGTAGTTGTCGGGCACCTTGGCCAGCGCGCTCTGCGTGACCTCGATGTAGAAGCCGTGCACGCGGTTGAACTGCACCCGCAGGTTGCTGATGCCGGTGCGCTCGCGCTCGCTGGCTTCGAGCTTGAGCAGGAAGTCGTCGCAGTTCTCGCTGATGGCGCGCAGCTCGTCGAGTTCGGCGTCGTGGCCGCTGGCGATGACACCGCCGTCGCGTACCAGGGCCGAGGGTTCGGGATGGACCGCGGCCACCAGCAGTTCGACGCAGCCGGCCGGCGGCGCGAGCCGGCCGGCGATCTCGGCCAGCAGGGGCGCCGAGCCGGGCAATGCGGGCGACAGGTGCTCGGCCTTGGCCAGCGCCATCCGCAGCGCCACCAGTTCGCGCGGACGCACCTGCCCGAGGGCGATACGCGCCGCGATGCGTTCGACGTCGCTGGTGTTCCTGAGCTGCTCGCGCAGCGTGCGCCAAGGCGCGGAAGTGCCGCCGGGCGCGGTGGCCTGGAGTGCCTCGATGGCTTCGAGCCGGGCCTGGGCGTCGCCGCGGTCGCGCCGCGGCGCCAGCAGCCAGCGCTTGAGCCGCCGGCTGCCCATCCCGGTCATGCAGGTGTCGAGGAGCGAGAAGAGCGTCGGCGACTCCTCGCCGCGCAGGGTCTGGACCAGCTCGAGATTGCGCCGGGTGGTCGGCGGCAGCTCGATCAGCTCGCCGTCGCGTTCGACCGCGAGCCGCTGCACGTGCGACAGCGCGCGGCCCTGGGTGTGCTCGGCGTAGCCCAGCAGCGCGGCGGCCGCGGCATGCGCGTTGGTCAGCCCTTCGGCATTCCAGGCGGCCAGATTGGCGCTGCCCATCTGCTCGCACAGCTTGCGCTCGCCCAGGCCACCGTCGAACTGCCAGGCCGGCCGCACCGAGAGCGTGAAGGGCGAGGTGCCGCGGGCGGCCTTCAGCCGCTGTTCGAAGCCTGGCGTGACTTCGGCGCTGTAGAGCAGCTCGCTGGGCGCGATGCGGGCGATCCAGGCTTCGAGCGCGTCGGCCGGGCATTCGGCCAGCCGCAGTTCGGCGCCGGTGACGCTGAGCCAGGCGAGGCCGCAGAAGTTGCGCGAGCCTGCATGCACCGCCAGCAGCAGGGATTCGCTCTTGTCGTTGAGCAGCTCGGCGTCGGTCAGCGTGCCGGGCGTGACCACCCGCACCACCTTGCGCTCGACCGGCCCCTTGGCCGCGCCGACCTCGCCGACCTGCTCGCAGATCGCGACCGATTCGCCGAGCTTGATCAGCCGCGCGAGGTAGGTGTCGACCGCGTGGAAGGGCACGCCGGCCATGATCACGGGCTGGCCGGCCGACTGGCCGCGCTGGGTCAGCGTGATGTCGAGCAGGCGCGCCGCCTTCTCGGCATCGCCGTAGAAGAGCTCGTAGAAGTCGCCCATCCGGTAGAACAGAAGCGTCTCCGGATGGTCCGCCTTGAGGCCCAGATACTGGGTCATCATGGGGGTGTGTCCGGACGCATCCGGCTTCGCAGACCCTTGATTTGCAAGGGGTTTTTTCAGAGTCCCGTGGATTTCACCGGGGCTTTCACGATCGACGGCTGGCTGATTCAAATGGCGGACACCTAACGAAACTTGGCTGCACTCGCGCCGCATGTCGACGCGTGCTGCAAAGCGCTTGCAGCCGGGCCGGCACATTATGGTTGACGCGCACAGGCGCCGAGCTTCGACCCAGGCACGGTCGGCGGGTAGATTCCGCGCCGGGAAGGGACTGCCTGTTTTGGAGGCACCGTGTCGCAGGCCCCGCCAGGCAACGATCTCGGCTGAAGCCAGCACGGTTCTCCACAGCGTTGTCCCCATAAATTAGGGAAAACCCGGACTTTGTTGGCCGTCTCGCGCAGACCGGGCGAAACCTCCGGGCAAGGCCGTGATCGCCCGTGATTGCCTCCAAATGGCGTCAGGCGGCACAATGCCGCGGCCCGATGGGTTGCTTCGCCCCCCAAAGGCGGCCCGGGGGGCGTTTCAGGCCTGGCCGCGGCGCCGGCGGGCGACGCGCACGGCATCGACCCAGGTGTCGATGTTGAAGCGCTGGCCCGAATCCGCGATGCGCGCGGACGTGATGCGGTGCAGGGGCAGCCGCCGGCCATCGCCGGGCAGTTCGCCGTGGCCGACGATCACTTTCTTTTGCAGGTCCAGGTGATCGACCTGCAGCGTGCATTCGACCTTCCGGTCGTGGGCGTCGACGTAGCGGACCCGGATCCGCGGCGTTTCGTCGACGATGGCATGCTCGCCCTTGCCCTGGATGAACCATTCGGGAAGGGTGTCGGGGACGGAGTCGTCCGAGGGGCCGATCCCCCCGCGCACGGTCGGGATCTCCAGCGGCACGTGGCCCGATCGCACCCGCGCGGCTTCGATGCGGCGTTCCGCCTCGCGGCGCACCGCGATCCGGCGCCAGGCCCACATCGCGCCGAACAGCAGCAGCACGCCCGTCAACGGGGCAATCAAGAACTGCCATTGCGCCAGTTCGAAGCTCATGGCATGCCTCCTTGGCGCTATCGCCTTCCAATGCCTAAGTGTTCAAAGCAAACGCGAAATTCTCGGCACCTGACCGGCGAGTGTCAAACGGCCGCGTGGCATAGCGCGTTTGGGGGGCTCAATCCTCGTGGGGTTCGTGCGTGGCGATCGCGCCGCGGCGCCAGTAGCCGGAGGCCTTGACCCACTTCGGATGGGCGCCGCGTTCAGCCACCAGGTGGGCGCGAATCGCCTTGGCGGCGACGGATTCGCAGGCCACCCAGGCGTGGAAATCGCCCGGGGGAAGCGCCTGTTGACGCAGGGCGTCGAGCAGCGCGGCGCCCGTGCCGGGCTCGGCCCCGCGACGGTGCAGCCAGCGAAGGCTGAGCGACGCCTGCGTGTCGAAGGCGATTTCGTCGGCCTCGCTATCGACTTCCGCCAGCACCACCGCACGGGCGCCGGGCGGCAGTTCGGCCAGCCGACGGGAGATCGCGGGCAGGGCCGTGTCGTCGCCGATCAGCAGGTGCCAGTCGAAGGCGGTCGGGATGAGGAAGGAGCCGCGCGGGCCGCCGACGCCGACCATGTCGCCGGGGCGGGCCGCTTCGGCCCATTGCGTGGCCGGGCCGGCGTCGTGCAGCGCGAAATCGATTTCGAGCGTGCCGGCCGCCGGGTCGTGGCGGCGCGGCGTGTAGTCGCGCATCGCGGGCTTCGGGCCGGTCGGCCAGACCGGGCCTTCGGGCCCGGCCGTCGGCACGGCGAGCCGCCCGGTCGCCGTGTCGGGGAAGAAGATCTTCGCGTGGTCGTCGAAGCCGGGGCTGGTGAAGCCCGCGAGTTCGTCGCCGCCGAGCGTGACGCGGATCAGGTGCGGCGTGATGCGCTGCACGGTCTGCACCTGCAGCTTGCGAAACCGCAGGTCGTGGCGCACACGGCGCGGCAGGCGGTCGGGGGTGGTGGGTG
This sequence comes from Variovorax sp. P1_G12, assembly GCF_056405555.1. NCBI lineage: Bacteria > Pseudomonadati > Pseudomonadota > Betaproteobacteria > Burkholderiales > Comamonadaceae > Variovorax > Variovorax sp. P1_G12. Next base: position 38,839 of record NZ_JBFUBW010000005.1, read on the forward strand.
GGGTGGCGCAAGAGGTTTCGGTCATGAGATTCAGATGCGTTCCAACTGTTGGGCGGCGCTGTCGAGCACCGCGGCGAATTCGTGGGCTTGTTGTTCGGTGAGAGGGGCTCCGGCGAGGCGCAGGCGCATCGCGAGCTTGAGGTTCTCGATGGCGCGCACCACCTGCGGCGGCCGGCCGGCACGCGGTCCGGCGCCATCGACGCCGCCGTCCATGCGGGCCATCATCTCGTCGGTGGTGGCACGGTTGGCGGCGAGGAAATCCAGGCCGCCGGCGGTGATGCTGTAGCGCTTGCGCCCGCCGCCATCGGCGGCATCGACGCTGACATGGCCGAGTTCCTCGAGCAGCGTGAGCGTGGGGTAGACGATGCCCGGGCTCGGGCTGTAGCGGCCGCCGAGGCGCTCCTCGATGGCCTTGATGAGCTCGTAGCCGTGGCTCGGCTTGTGGGCGATCAGCTGCAGCAGCACGAAGCGCAGCCCGCCGTGGCCGAAGACCCGGCCCCCGCCGCCGCGGCTGCCGCCGCGATGGGCTTCGCTTTCGGCACGCCCGCCGCCAAGACCGTCGGTGTGTTCACCGCGCCGGCTGCCGTGTAAAAAGCCCTTGAAAGCTCGCATGATGGTCCTCGATGTCGATATCTGATTTTATAAAGATATATCTAAATAGAGTCGGAGTCAAGGTTTGAGCACACCGCGCCACACCTACGTCGCACGCATCAATCGCGTGACCGACCACATCGACAGCCATCTGGCGGAGCCGCTCGATCTCGCGACGCTGGCCTCGGTGGCGCACTTTTCGGCCTGGCATTTCCACCGCGTGTTCCAGGCCATGACCGGCGAGACGCTGGCCGATCGCGTCCGGCGGCGCCGGCTGGAGGTGGCGGCGACCCGGCTGCTGCTCGTTCCGCCCGAGCCGGTGCTGGCGATCGCGCTCGACGTCGGCTTCGGATCGGCGGCGGTGTTCACGCGCGCCTTCGGCGCCCACTTCGGCGTGACGCCGACCGCATGGCGGCGGGGCGGATCCCGGGCCTGGGCCGAGCAGCGCCGCGTCGAACTCGGCAAGATCCATCAAGCCGAACGTACGGTGCCTCCGGCGGCGGGGGACGAACGGATCAAGGTCGTGCTCAAGACCCTGGCGCCGGCCCGCGTGGCCTTCCTGCGGCATGTCGGTCCCTACGGCAGTTCCGCCATCACGCGCACCTGGCGACGCTTCGCCGCCTGGTGCGACCCGCAGGGGCTGATGCAGCCGCGCCGCCGGATGTACGGCATCGCGCATGACAACGCGGACCTCACGCCGCCGGAGCAGTGCCGCTACGACGCCTGCATCGAGGTCGACGCCGGCTTCCGGCCCGCGCGCGAGATCGGCGTCCAGGAACTTCGCGGCGGCCGCTACGCCTGCATCGATTTTCAGGGCACGGCGGCCGAGATCCACGCCGCCTGGGTGCAGCTGTGCGACTGGCTGCCCGACAGCGGCTACCAGGCCGACGACGCGCCGCCGGTCGAGGTCTATGGCATGGACTTGGCACTCGACGCGCAGACCGGCGCCTTCAGCTGCGCCCTGTGCATGCCGGTGCGGCCGCTCTAGGTGTTGCCGATCGGCTCCAGCACGGCGAGCAGGCGCGACAGGCGGGCGTCCAGCGCGGCCAGGTCCGAAGGCTTGAGGGCGGCAAGGATCCGGTGCTCGTTCTCGACATGCGCCTCCACGGCGCGGTCGATCAGCGCGAGCCCGTCCGGCGTCAATTGCACCAGCATGCTGCGTGCGTCATCGGGGTGCGGCAGGCGCTGCACCAGGGCGCGCGCCTCCAGCCCCTTGAGCCGGTGCGTCATGGTGCCCGAGCTCACCATCAGCGCCGAGAACAGGGCCGTCGGCGCCAGCCGGAAGGGCGCGCCGGAGCGCCGCAGCGTGGCCAGCACGTCGAATTCCCAATGGGTCAGCTGGAAGGCCGCAAAGGCCTCGTCCAGCCTTCGCTGCAGCAGGGCGGAGCAGCGGTTGATGCGCCCGATCGGCCCCATCGGGGCGACATCCAGGTCGGGCCGCTCCCGGTGCCATTGACCCAGGATGACGTCCACCGCGTCCGGCTGTCGTTCCGTTCCCATTCGCCAAGTCCTCAGTTGTCTTGAGTTCAAGATTATCTGCTACGCTACTTATCTTGAATTCAAGATAAATAGATGATGGCCGAACAAAAACTCATCCGCTGGAACGAGGTGCTCCTGACCGCCCTCGCGCCCGCCATCTGGGGCTCCACCTATATCGTCGCCACCGAACTGCTGCCGCCGGACCGGCCGTTCACGGCGGCGTTGCTGCGCTGCCTGCCGGCCGGCCTGCTGCTGACGCTGTTTGTCCGGCGGCTGCCCGCGCGGCGCGACTGGGGCCGGCTGGCGCTGCTCTCTGCGCTGAACATCGGCTTCTTCCAGGCGTTGCTGTTCGTCGCCGCATACCGGCTGCCTGGCGGTCTGGCGGCGGTGGTGGGCGCGATCCAGCCGCTGCTGGTGATGGGCCTGGCCTGGGCGCTGGACCATCGCCGGCCTGCGCGCCTGGCCGTGGGCGCGGCTCTGCTGGGGATCCTCGGCATGGCCGCGCTGCTGTTGTCGCCGGGCGCTGCCTGGGACCCGGTCGGTATCGCGGCGGCCCTGGCCGGGGCCGCGTGCATGGCCGCCGGCACCTTCCTGGCGCGGCGCTGGCGGCCCGATGTGCCGGTGCTGGCCTTCACCGGCTGGCAGTTGCTGGCGGGCGGCCTGATCCTGCTGCCGTTGGCCTTGGCGATCGATCCGCCGCTGCCGGCGCTGAGCGCGGTGCAAGTGCTGGGCTATCTCTACCTGTCGCTGGTCGGCGCCTTGCTCGCCTATGTGCTGTGGTTCCAGGGCATTGCGCGCCTGCCGTCGGTGGCCGTGTCATCCCTCGGTCTCTTGAGCCCGTTGACGGCGGTGATCCTGGGCTGGGCCCTGCTGGGCCAATCGATGACGGGCCTGTCGCTGGTCGGCCTCCTGATGGTGCTCGGCAGCATCCTGGCCGTGCAATGGGCCGCCAGCCCGGATGCCGGCGGCAAAACGTGACGAAATGCCGGTCCGGTCTGTGGGTGTATTGCGCAGGGGGGTCTTGAAAACTAGGGTAAACCCCTAAAATAGCAGGCATGACCGCATCGACCTCCTATTTCCCCCGCAACCCCAAGTTCACCGACGCATTCGAGCGTGACCTGGCCAACGACGATGTGCGCCACATCGGCCGCGACGAGCCGTCCGTCTTTGCGCCGGCCCTGAATCGCCTGGGCGCGGGCTTGCGCGCCTTGGTGCGCACCGTGCACTTCCTGCGCGCCTCCGCGCAGCGCCGGGCCCTGGGCATCCAGGCCAGCTGAGCCCCAGCGGCCCACGAAAAAGCCCCTTGCGAGGGGCTTTTTTTGTTGCCGCACCAAGGCCGGCGCAGCCAGGCCCGTTGGTGAAACACCGCGGAACTGGCTTTGCCAGGCCGCTGGTGTTGCCCCCGGTCGGGGGTGGGCGCCCGACACGAAGTGCGGGCAACCTGGGGGCGAGCAACAGTGCCACCGCGGAACTGGCTTTGCCAGGCCGCTGGTGTTGCCCCCGGTAGGGGGTGGGCGCCCCGACACGAAGTGCGGGGCAACCTGGGGGCGAGTCACCGGCCCGGCATGTCCTTGACGGAATACCCGAGGCTCACGGTCGCGTCCTGCGGAATCGCCGGCATCGTGGCATTCCAGGCCAGCCAGGCCTCGCGCATCGCGGCCAGGCGGGCGGGCTCCTTGTGGCCCTGGTTGGCCCGTTCGCGTTCGTCGGCCGGGATGTTGAACAGGTACTCGTTGCCGTCGACCTGCAGGTACTTCCAGTCGCCGTCGCGCAGCGCGCGCTGGCCGCGATGGTTCATGCGCCAGTGCAGCGGGCGCGCGAAGCTCCTGGTGGCGTCGCGCAGCACCGGCAGCAGGGACACGCCGTCGAGCGGGAACGCCGGATCGGCCGCGACACCCGCGGCGTCCAGCATCGTGGCCGACCAGTCCATCGTCATGCAGTGCTGGTCGCTCACGCCGCCGGCACCGATCACCTTCGGCCAGTGCGCGATCCACGGCACCCGGATGCCGCCCTCGGTCAGGTCCATCTTGCCGCCGACCAGCGGCCAGTTGTCGGAGAAGCGCTCGCCGCCGTTGTCGCTGGTGAAGACCACCAGCGTGTCGTCGGCCATGCCGTGCTTCTCGAGCGCCGCCATGATCCAGCCGATGCCTTCGTCCATGTGGTGGATCATGCGGCGGTAGGTGTGGATGTTGCCGCCCGCGAGGTCGAACAGGTTGTCCTTCACCGCCGGCGCTTTCGCCGCGTCCTCGCGCGTTTCCCAGGGCCAGTGCGGCGCCGTGTAGTGCAGGCTCAGGAAGAAGGGTTCTTCCTGCTGCGCCATGCGTTCGACGTAGTCGACCGCGCGGCGCGACAGCAGGTCGGTGAGGTAGCCCTCCTGCCGGCAGTCCTCCTCGCCGGACCACAGGTCGTGCCGGCCGCTGGAGTCGCAGTGCGTGAAGTAGTCGACGCCGCCCGACATCGGGCCGAAGAATTCCTCGTAGCCCGAGCGCAGCGGCCCGAAGGCCGGCGGATAGCCCAGGTGCCACTTGCCGATCAGGGCCGTGCGGTAGCCGGCACCGCGCAGCAGCGACGGCAGGGTGGGCTGGTCGGTGGGCAGGCCCAGCGTGGCGCTGCCGCGGCTCTTGCTGTTGATCGGCTCCTCGGCCGCGCCGCGCAGCCGGTACTGGTAGCGCGCGGTGATCATCGCGAAACGCGTCGGCGAGCAGACGGGCGAATTGGCATAGCCCTGCGTGAAGCGCATGCCCTTCGCGGCGAGGCCGTCGAGCACCGGCGACACCGGTCCGAAGGACGCATCGCGGCCGCCGTAGCAGCCGAGGTCGGCATGGCCGAGGTCGTCGGCCACGATGAAGATGATGTTGGGTCGTTGCATTGTTTTCAGGGTTGGTAGCCGGATTTCTGGACCACCGGCGCCCACTGCGCCCGGTAGGCCTTGAGCATGGCCTCGGTCTGGGCCTGGGTGCTGACCACCGGTGTCATCAGCGTGTCCTTGAAGCGGCGCTGGGTGTCCGGGTCCTGCATGACTTCGCGGATCGCCTGCGACAGGCGTTCGACCTTGTCCTTCGGCATGGTCGCGGGTGCGAAGAAGGTGTTCCAGCCCGTGGCGACCAGGTCGAGGCCGGCTTCCTTGAAAGTCGGGATCTCGGGCGCGAAGGGCGAACGCTTTGCGCCTGACACGGCCAGGATGCGGATCTTGCCGGCCTGGTGTTGCGGCAGGTCGACGTCGAAGGTGTCGAAGGCGATCGGCACCTGGCCGCCGATCAGGTCGGTGAGCAGCGGGCCCGAGCCGCGGTAGCCGACCACCTCGGCCCGCACCTTGGCCTTCTCGCCCATCATGAGGCCGAAGAAATGCGGCAGGCTGCCGGTCGCCGGCACGCCGAAGTTGGCCTTCTCCGGATTGGCGCGCATCCACGCCAGCAGGTGCGGCAGCTCGCGCACCGGCACCGCGGTCGACACGGCCAGCGCGAACTCGTAGTCGTTCACGTGGGACACCGGCACGAAATCCCGTTCGGCGTCGTAGCCGTTGTCCTTGAAGACCAGCGGCGCGACCACCATCACGGCCGGGTTGGCGAGCATCAGCACGTTCTGCCCGGCCGGCGTCGCCTTGACCTGTTGCGCCGCGAGCCGGCCGCCCGCGCCGGGCTTGTTGTCGACGATCACCGGCACGCCCAGCCGGGCCTGCAGCTTGTCGCCGACGATGCGGGCCACGCGATCGGTGGCACCGCCGGCGGCATAGCCGACCACAATGCGCAGCGGGCCGCCCTCGAGCGCCTGGGCGTGGGCAGACAGGGCCGCGGCGCCCAGTGCCAGGGCGGCGGCGAGGCGGGGGAAGAGTCGGCGAGAAATCATGGGTGCTCCGATGTGCATGGTCAGTCGTTGGCCTGGAAGTTCACGGCCTTCATGATGGCGCCCCAGCGGGCGGTGTCCTCGCGCATTGTCTTCAACAGGGCCTCGGGGCCATCGCCCACCGGGTACATGCCGTTCTGCAGCAACTGCTGGCGCACCTCGCGCGAATTCACGGCGCGGGTGAATTCGGCGCGCAGCTTGTCGACGATCGGCTGCGGTGTCTTCAGGGGCGCGTAGTAGGCGAACCAGGCGGTCGCGACCACGTCTTTGAGGCCCGCTTCGGTGAAGGTCGGCCGGTCGGGCATCAGCGGCGAGCGCTTGTCGCCGCTGGTTGCGAGCACCTTCACGCGGCCGGTGGGCAGCATCTGGATGGCGCCGCCGATCGTGTCGAAGTACACCGGGATGGTGCCGCCCATCACGTCCTGGCGGGCCGGCGTCGAGCCGCGATACGGCACGTGGACCATCCTGAGCCCGGCCGAGCGGTTGAGCATTTCTCCGAGGAAATGCGAGGGCGTTCCCGCGCCATAGGAGGCAAAGCTCAGCGCGTCGCCCTGCGCCTTGGCCCAGGCCAGGAATTCTCGCAGCGTGTTCGCGGGCACGTCCTTGCCCACCACCAGCGCGAGCTCGAAGCGGGCTGCGTTGACGATCGGCACGAAATCCCTGATCGGGTCGTACGAGAGATTGCGGTAGGCGCCCGGGAACATGGTCATCATGCCCGCCGTGCCCAGCAGCAGCGTGCGGCCGTCGGGTGCCGCGGTCTTCACCGCTTCGACCGCGATGCGTCCAGCGGCGCCCGAGCGGTTGTCGATGATCAGCGGGCCGAGCGAATCGCGCACCTCGTGCGCGATGGCGCGGGTCAGCACGTCCTGGGTGCCGCCGGCCGGCACGCCGATCAGGACCTTGATGGGCTGGCCGGGCGTGAAGGCCTGGGCGCCGGCCAGCGGCGCCAACGCGAGGCCGCCGATGCCGCCGAGGGCGGCGAGGACGCGGCGGCGGTCGAATCTGTGGTGCATGGGGTCCTGGTCTCCTTGGGATTGACTTTAGAGTCGCGGCATCCGATTGATCTAATCAACCATTCCAAGGATTTACCACTAGATGACCGCGCCGCCCCGCCGCCCCCTGGACGACCTGCTGCTGTACCGGCTGTCGCGCCTGATCGCGGTCGGCGGCAGCATGGTCATCCGGCTTTGCGAGGGACGCTTCGGCATCACGCGGCGCGAGTGGCGCCTGATCGCCACGCTCGCCAGCCGCGGCGAGCTGAGCTCCTCGCAGCTGGCCGGGCACGCCCAGCTCGATCGGGCCCGCACCTCGAAGGCCGTGGGTTCGCTGGTCGCCAAGGGACTGTTGTCGCGCGCGCACCCGGCGGGCGACCGCCGCCAGGTGCTGCTGGGCCTGACGGCGCGCGGACACGGGCTGTACGACGAGCTGTTCCCGTTGGTGACGCAGATCAACGCCGGGCTGATGGAGGCGCTGGACGCCGACGCCGCCGGCCGGCTCGACGATGCGCTTCGCCGCCTGCAGGCCCGCGCCGAGCGCATGGCCGGCGAGGCCGTGCTGCCCAAGGCCGACCGCGGGCGGCGCGGCGGTTGAGCGGCGGGCAGCGCCTCCCTGCCAAGGCGATCCGCGGGGTGCTTCGGCTCAGGGCTGCTGCTGCGCCGCAGCGGCCGGTCGCGCCGCGTCGCCCTCGATCCGCATCCGCGGCAGGAACTGCGGGTACTCGCGCTGCATGAAATCGATCAGCCCCTCGCGCACCGTGCAGCGCAGGTCGAAGGCCAGCGCCGACGACGCCGCGGTGCACAGCACCCGGATCTGCATCGTGCGCTCGGTGGTGTCGGTCACGCGCAGGTTGAAGAAGCGGCCGTCCCATTCGGGCGCGGCTTTCACGATGCGCTCGACCTCGGCCCGCAGTGGCGCCAGCGGCATGCCGTAGTCGGCGAAGACGAAGACCGAGCCGAGCAGCTGGGAGTCGTGGCGGGTCCAGTTCTGGAACGGCTTCTCGATGAAGTAGGTGAGCGGCAGGATGAGCCGCCGGTCGTCCCAGATCCGCAGCACCACGAAGGTCCCGGTGATCTCTTCGACCCGTCCCCATTCGCCCTCGACCACCAGCACGTCGTCGAGCCGGATTGGCTGCGCCAGCGCGATCTGCAGCCCGGCGATCAGGTTGCTGAACACCGGCTTGGCCGCCAGGCCGGCGACGATGCCGATCACGCCGGCCGAGGCCAGCAGGCTGGCGCCGACCTGGCGCGCCCCCGGGAAGGTCATGAGCATGAGCGCGGCGCCCGCCACCAGCAGCACCGAGTTGGCGGTGCGCGCCAGCACCCGCGCCTGGGTCAGCACGCGGCGGGCCTGCAGGTTGTCCCGGATGTCCGAGGGATGCTGCTTGACCATGCCTTGCGCGAAGCCGCTGACCGCGCTGACCGCGAGCCAGGTCCCCACCGCGATCAGCAGCAGCCCATTCAGATGGCGGACATTGCCGATGAATCGCAGGTCGTCCGGCGCGGCCTGCCAGACCAGCTGCAGCGCGATCAGGGGCAGCACGACCCGGGCCGGCCGCTTGATCGCGAGCAGCATCGCGTGCAGCGCCGGCACCGAACGGGTGACGCGATCGAGCACCAGCCCGGCCACCCGGTGGGCGAGCAGCGCCAGCGGCACGGCGAGCAGCGCGGCCAGAAAGGGGCCGAACCACGGATGGGCGATCAGTGTCTGGATCATCAGGGGGTCTGGGGACTGTGCTCTGAGAGGGGTTGCAGGATGCGTGCCGCATCGTCGCGCAGTTGCGCCGCAATGCCCGTGGCGAGGTCGAGCCGGCGCAGCAGCCACGGCGTGACGTCGTTGTCGAAGGGGTCGGGCAGCGGAACCCGGCCGGCCAGGGTGGTCGCCGGGGCGCTGTCCGGCATCGAGGGGCCTCCGGTCGGTGCCGTGCCGATCATGGCCACGATGCGCTGGGCCGTGCGCGCGAGCGGGCCTTCGATCTCGGCCGGCGTGAGCCGGTCGCGCCGCAGCACCAGCATCGACTTGACGGCGCTCAACTGGGCCAGCAGCTGGTAGCTGTGGGCCTGCAGGTGTTCCAGCGGCTCGAGCGGCGGCTGCACCGCGCGCGGTTCCGACAGCGAGCGCTGCGTGGCCTGCACCAGGGCCGACAGGCTGTCGTAGGCCTCGCGGCGCGCCAGCCGCCATTCGAGTTCGGGGCTGACGCCCACCGAGCGCAACTGGCCCAGCCCTAGCGCGAGCCGCGCATGGCGCGCCTGGGCGCCCAGCACGCGCGCCACCAGGGTCGGGATCTGGCCGCGCTCCCACGACGGCAGCACGTAGCAGAAGGCCCAGGCCAGCGCGGCGCCGATCAGGGTGTCGGCCACGCGTTCGAACAGCGCGAAGGTGGTGCTCATGCCGGTGTTGAGCATGTGCGCCTGAACCAGTCCGAGCACGGTGGCCGCCACCGCGGTGATCAGGTAGCGCCGCACCGCGAAGCCGTGGGCGATCGCCTGGGCCAGCGTCATCCCGGCGAGAAGCGCCAGCGGCGACGGACGCGCCGACAGCAGCGCCACCGCGAAGACGCAGCCCAGCAGCGTGCCGGCCACGCGGCTGTTGCGCCGCTCCAGCGTCTGCGACAGGCTGCCCCGGAGCACGACCACGATGGTCAGCAGGATCCAGTACTCGTGCGAACCCCAGGGCAGCGCAAGCGCGATGCCGTAGCCGGCCGCGATCGCCAGCGCGGCGCGGATGGCGTGGCGCAGCGGCGGCGCGTCCCAGCGCCAGAGCGCGAGAAAGGGCCGCAACGACCATTCGGTCGGGCTCACGAACATCTGCCAGCTGGCCCGCACCACCGCGAGATCGGGCTCGCGGTCGCCGCGGGCGAGGGCTGACAGCCGAAGCACCTCGTCGTTGATGTGGCCGATGCGGCTGGCCAGCCCGCGCGCCAGCATGGCCGGCGTCGGGCCGACGTAGCCGCGCGCCGGCACGGCTTCCGGTTCGAGGTGGATGGCCGTGAGCTCGCGGCGGCGGTCGACCACCACGGGGGGCTGGCGTCCCAGCAGCAACGCATCGGCCAGCGCCGTGGTGTCGTCGGCCAGCGCTTCGAGGATGCGCCGCATTTCGACCAGCGCCGCCGCGTGGCCCGGGTGCGCCTTGAGCGCGTCGAGGTCGAGTTCGCTGGCCAGCAGCAGGTCGCGCAGCTCGAGCACCGTCATCAGCATGCCGGCGAGGCGCTGCCGATACGGCGTGCGCGGCGATTCGAGCACGATGTCGCGCGCCGCCTGCAACTGGTCGGCCAGCGCGGCCTGCTGGCCCAGCAACTGGCCGAGCAGGGAGGCCGGCACTTCGCGGATGTCGCCGGAATCGTCGCGCGGCGTGAACTGGCGGGCCTCGGTGCGCATCAGCGCCGCCAGCGAGAGCAGCAGGTCGGCCATCACCTGCACCCGGTAGCGCGCGTTGAGCGCCAGGTTGGCGAGCACCGCGTAGATCACGTAGAGCCCGGCCCCGAGACCGAAATGCAGCGTGCGCTGCACGGCCTCGGCCATGTCGACGGGCTTCGGCGTCGACATCGAGAAGATCATCGAGAACATCACCGCGATCGCGATCGGGATGCCGCGCTTGCCCCAGGCCATCGCGAGGAAGGCCAGGAAGGTGGCCGGCACCAGCACCAGGCCGAGCCGCAGCGGCGCCGCATGCAGCATCTGCACGAGGAAGAACAGCGGCAGCCCGATCAGCGGCGCCGGCAGCATCTGCAGGAACTTGCCGCGGCGCGGCCCGGGCAGGTCGGGCGGGGCGGTCACGATGACGCCGACCGAGGCGGCGGTGGCCGCGAGGGTGCCCAGCACCAGGTGCACGCCGCCCGAGATCAGCAGCAGCCCGAACGCCACCGACATGCCATTGGCGATGTAGTGGCCCAGCGCCACGCGCATCGCGGCGCGGCTGCGGACGGCGGCCGCGCTCGGCGAGTGCATCACTTCGCGGCGGCGTCGCCTTCGGCGGGCGTGGCGGGCGCCTCGCGGCGGATGCGCGTGAGCTTGCGCGGCGCCGCGGGCACGGCGGCCGCGGCGGCAGCTTCGTCGCCGGACGCCGGCTCACGCGTGGCGTCGATGGTGCTGCGGGCGTAGGTGTCGCCCGCGTGGGCCGAGGGATCGACCGCGCGCACGCGGTCGCTGGCGCGCAGCTTGTCGTCCAGGCCCGCGAACTTGGAGTACTTGGCCAGGAGCGGCACCAGCTGGCCGTAGATGCGCGGGGCGCCGGCCAGGCATTCGCGCTGGTCGAGGAACTCGGGCTCGCCGGTGAAGTTGCCGATCAGGCCGCCGGCCTCGGTGACGATCAAGGAGCCGGCCGCCACGTCCCAGATGTTGAGGCCGGTCTCGAAGAAGGCGTCCGTGAAGCCGGCCGCCACGTAGGCCAGGTCGAGCGCCGCCGCACCGGGGCGGCGCAGGCCGGCCGCGCGCGGCATCAGGTCGGCCATGATGGCCAGGTACTGCTTGAAGTTGTCGCCGGTGCGGAACGGGAAGCCGGTCGAGATCAGGCACTCGGACAGCCGGGTGCGCTTGCTCACGCGCAGGCGGCGGTCGTTCATGAAGGCGCCGCGGCCCTTGGTGGCGGTGAAGAGGTCGTTGCGGCTCGGGTCGTAGATCACCGCCTGCTCGATCTTGCCGCGCACCGACAGCGCGATCGAGACGCAGTAGACCGGGAAGCCGTGGATGAAGTTGGTGGTGCCGTCCAGCGGATCGATGATCCAGACGAAATCCGAGTCCTTGGCCCCGTGCTGGGAGCCCGATTCCTCGGCCAGGATGCCGTGCCCCGGGTAGGCGGTGAGCAGCGTCTCGATGATCGCGTGCTCGCTCGCATGATCGACTTCGGTCACGAAGTCATTGACCTGCTTCTGCGAAATGCGCACGGCCTCGACGTCGAGCGCGGCGCGATTGATGATGGCGCCGGCGGCGCGGGCGGCCTTGACGGCCACATTGAGCATGGGGTGCAGGTTGGGGGACGACATGAATTGTGTGAAGAACGGAAAAGGGGCGATCGGTTGATGCGCTGGCCCCCTGGAAAGCGGCCCGGCGATGCGGGCGGCGAGAATCGGGGGATTTTACCGGCTCCGCGAAGCCGCTGTCCCGAACCCCTGGCCGAGCCCCCCATGCGAACCCGATTCATCCTGATCCAGACCAGCCATGCCGGCAATGTCGGCGCCGCCGCCCGCGCCATGAAGACCATGGGCTTCGACGACCTGGTGCTGGTGGCGCCACGCTGGGCCAACGTGCTGCGGCGCGAGGAGACCATCCAGCGTGCCAGCGGGGCGCTCGACGTGCTGACCAACGCGCGCATCGTCGAGACGCTGGACGAGGCCCTCGATGGCGTCACCCACCTGTGCGCGACCGCGATGATCCCGCGTGACTTCGGCCCCCCGACCCGCACGCCGCGCGAGCACCTGGAGCCGCTGGCCCGGGGGGAGGCGCAGCATGTCGCCTTCCTGTTCGGCTCCGAGCGCTTCGGCATGCGCAACGAGGACGTCTACCGCTGCAACGTCGCGCTCAGCATCCCGACCGATCCGGCCTTCGGTTCGCTGAACCTGGGCGCGGCGATCCAGGTGGTCGCCTACGAATGGCGGCTGGCCCTGGGCGGCTACGAGGTGCGCGACGCCACGCCGCGGCCCCGCGCGGCCGACGCGCAGTCGGTGGCCGGCATGCTCGACCACTGGGAGCGCTCGCTGGTCAAGATCGGCTTTCTCGACCCCGAGGCGCCCAAGAAGCTCATGCCGCGGCTGCAGCAGCTGTTCAACCGGGCGCAGCCGACGCCGGAGGAAATCCACATCCTGCGCGGCATCGCCAAGGCGATGGCGGAGGCGGCGGACGGTGGTCCGAAAACCCCATCCCCTGTGCGCGAAGGGCCGGGGATTTAGACTGCCGACCCCCTATCGATATAACAAGAACCCGCATGTTCTCGCGCCTGCGCTCCGACATCCAGTGCATCCTCGACCGCGACCCGGCGGCCCGCACGCGCTGGGAGGTGTTGACCCTCTATCCCGGCCTGCACGCCGTGGTGCTGCACCGTCTTGCGCACTGGTGCTGGGGGCATGGGCTCAAGTGGGTCGGCCGTTTCATCTCCCAATGCTCGCGCTGGTTCACCGGCATCGAGATCCATCCCGGGGCGATCGTCGGCGACCGGGTGTTCTTCGATCACGCCATGGGCGTGGTGGTCGGCGAGACCGCCGAGATCGGCGACGGCTGCACCATCTACCAGGGCGTGACGCTGGGCGGCACCTCGCTCTACAAGGGGGCCAAGCGGCACCCGACGCTAGGCCGCAACGTGGTGGTCGGTGCCGGCGCCAAGGTTCTGGGCGGCTTCACGGTCGGTGACGGCGCCAAGGTCGGTTCGAACGCGGTCGTCACCAAGCCGGTGCCGGCCGGCGCCACGGCGGTCGGCAATCCGGCGCGGATCATCGAGGCCGATTCCGCCGCCCGGCGCGAGGAAACCGCCTCGCGCATGGGTTTTTCGGCCTACGGCGTGACCCAGAACGACGATCCCCTGTCGCTCGCGATGCGCGGCCTGATCGACAACGCCGCCGGCCAGGAGCACCAGATCGCGCTGCTGTGGCAGGCGATCGAGGCGCTGTCGGCGCAGCAGCCCGGCAAGAAGGACTGCGTGCCGGTGGATGCGGCCCGTGACGAATGCTTCGAAGCCGAGCGGTTGACCCAACTGATCGGCAAGTAGAGGGCCCCCACGCTCCCCCACTTCGTGTGGGTCGCTGCCCCCCAAGGGGGCCGCAGGCCGCCTTGGGGCGGCCCGGCGCCGGCCTGGCCCCCACGCTCCCCCACTTCGTGTGGGTCGCTGCCCCCCGAGGGGGAGACAGCGGGCCGCCCGTCTGCGCGAAGCGCGGACTCGCCGCGCTGGCGGCCCGGCGCCGGCCTGGCCCCCACGCTCGCCAAGGGGGCACGGGCAGGGGGGAGGGGACCTTTCCCTTTCTACATCCCCACGTAGTTCGGTCCGCCGCCGCCTTCCGGCGTGACCCAGACGATGTTCTGCGTCGGGTCCTTGATGTCGCAGGTCTTGCAGTGCACGCAGTTCTGCGCGTTGATCTGCAGGCGTTCCTTGCCCTCGCTGTCCGGCACGAACTCGTAGACGCCCGCCGGGCAGTAGCGGCTTTCGGGGCCGGCGTACTCGGGCAGGTTGATCTCGGTCGGCACGGCGGCGTTCTTCAGCGTCAGGTGGGGCGGCTGGTTCTCTTCGTGGTTGGTGTTGCTGATGAACACCGAGGAGAGCCGGTCGAAGGTGAGCTTGCCGTCGGGCTTGGGGTAGGCGATCTTCTTGCACGCGGCCGCCGGCTTGAGCCGCTCGTGGTCGGGCTGGTGGCGGTGCACGGTCCACGGGATGTGGCCGCGCAGCACGAGCTGCTCGATACCGGTCATGACCGTGCCGACGGCCAGGCCCTTCTTGAACCACTGCTTGAAGTTGCGCGCCTTGTTCAGTTCGGTGTGCAGCCAGCTCTTCTCGAAGGCGGCCGGATAGGCCGAGAGCTCGTCGTGCTGGCGGCCCGACGTCACCGCCTCGTAGGCGGCCTCGGCGGCCAGCATGCCGGTCTTGATCGCGGCATGGCTGCCCTTGATGCGGCTGGCGTTCAGGTAGCCGGCCTCGCAGCCCACCAGCGCGCCGCCCGGGAACACGGTCTTGGGCAGCGACAGCAGGCCGCCCGCGGTGATCGCGCGCGCGCCGTAGCTCAGGCGCTTGGGCGCCTTCAGGCCCTTGTCCTGGCCTTCGAAGTACCAGCGGATGTTGGGATGGGTCTTGAAGCGCTGGAACTCCTCGAACGGGCTCATGTACGGGTTCTGGTAGTCCAGGCCGACCACGTAGCCGATGATCAGCTGGTTGTTCTCGGCGTGGTACAGGAACGAGCCGCCATAGGTGTCCGAGGGCAGCGGCCAGCCGGCCGTGTGGACCGCCAGGCCCGGCTCGTGGCGCGCCGGGTCGATTTCCCACAGCTCCTTGATGCCGATGCCGTAGCTCTGCGGATCCTTGCCGTCGTCGAGCTTGTACTTGGCGATCAGCTGGCGGCCCAGGTGGCCGCGCGCGCCTTCGGCAAAGATCGTGTACTTGCCGAGCAGCTCCATGCCGAGCTGGAAGTTCTCGGTCGGCTCGCCGTCCTTGCCGATGCCGAGATTGCCGGTGGCGACGCCGCGCACCCTGCCGTCCTCGGTGTAGAGCACTTCGGCCGCGGGGAAGCCGGGGAAGATCTCGACGCCCAGCGCCTCGGCCTGCTGCGCCAGCCAGCGCACCACGTTGCCCAGGCTGACGATGTAGTTGCCTTCGTTGTGGAAGTTCTTCGGCAGCATGAAGTTCGGCGTCCGGGTGGCGCCGGTCTCGGTCATCATGAGGAAGGTGTCGCGCGTGACAGGCTGGTTCAGCGGCGCGCCGAGCTCTTCCCAGTCGGGCAGCAGCTCGTACAGGGCGCGCGGATCCATGATCGCGCCCGAGAGGATGTGGGCGCCGGGCTCCGACCCCTTCTCGAGCACGACCACGGAGATGTCCTTGCCGTGCGAAGCGGCCAGCTGCTTCAGGCGGATCGCGGTCGCGAGGCCGCCCGGGCCGGCGCCGACCACGACCACGTCGTATTCCATGGCTTCGCGGGGGCCGAACTGGGCGAGTATTTCGTCATGCGTCATGTGGGTCTCGTCGATAATGATTTGAAGGTGCGAGGCACCGCGGCGGGCCGGGCCATTTTATGCGTCGCCCGCGTGCGTTCCGGGCCGTCGCTTCGGCGACTCCAACAGGACCTCATTCCATGGCTTACAGCATCGATCTTTCGGGCCGCGTGGCGTTCGTCACCGGCGCATCGAGTGGGCTCGGCGCCCAGTTCGCCAAGACGCTCGCCCGGGCCGGTGCCGCGGTGGTACTGGCCAGCCGCAACACCGACCGCCTCAAGGAACTGCGCGCCCGCATCGAAGGCGAGGGCGGCGATGCCCACGTGGTCGAGCTCGACGTCACCGACCTGGGCAGCATCAAGGCCGCGGTGGCGCGCGCCGAGACCGAGGTCGGGCCGATCGACGTGCTGGTGAACAACTCCGGCGTCAGCAACACGCAGCGCCTGAAGGATGTCTCGAGCGAGGACTACGACTTCATCTTCGACACCAACGTGAAAGGCTCCTTCTTCGTCGCCCAGGAGGTCGGCAAGCGGATGCTGGCGCGCGCCAAGGGGGCGGCGCCGGGCACCTACATCGGCGGGCGCATCATCAACATCGCCTCGGTGGCGGCGCTCAAGGTGCTGCCGCAGATCGGCGTCTACTGCATGAGCAAGGCCGCGCTGGTTCAGATGACCAAGGCGATGGCCCTCGAATGGGGCCGCTTCGGCATCAACGTCAACGCCCTGTGCCCGGGCTACATCGCCACCGAACTCAACGAGGAGCACTGGGTGACCGATGGCGGCCAGAAGCTGGTCGGGATGCTGCCGCGCAAGCGTGTCGGCAAGCCCGAGGACCTCGACGGCCTGATCGTGCTGCTGGCCAGCGGACAGAGCCATTTCGTCAACGGTGCCGTGATCGCGGCCGACGACGGATTCGCGCTCTGAGGCCGCAGGCGGTCGCCGGCATCGTGGGGCGTGCACGAAGTGACGGAGCGCCGGGGCCTGGTCAAGCCGGACGCAGCACGATGCGTGCCTCGAAGCCGGTGGCGGCACCCGAGGGCGGCGAGGCCAGGTCGAGCCGGGCGCCGAGCTTGTCGACGATGGTGCCGACGATCGACAGTCCGAGGCCGTAGCCGGCGCGGTCGGCGCCATGGCGCACATGGCGATGCTGCAGCGTGCTCAATTGAGCGGCGCTGACGCCGGGGCCGAAGTCGCGCACCGCCAGCGTGCAGGGCGCCATCACTTCGACCACGACGCGGCCATGGCCGTAGCGCAGCGCGTTCTCCACCAGGTTGCGCAGCGCGATCGCCAGCGCGTCGACATCGCCGAGCGCGATCGGCGCCGCGCTGTCCGGCACCTTGAGCGACAGGCGTTCGTTCACGCGCGGGTCCTGCCAGAACTCCTGGGCCACCGTGCCGGCCAGTTGCACCAGGTCGATCCGGGCACGCGTGAGCGAGGCGCCGGATTCGGCCCGGGACAGCTGCAGCAGCTTCTCGGTGCGGTGGCCGAGCGTCTGGAGCGCCTCGAGCGCCGCCTGCACATCGGCGCGCCTGAGATCGTGTTCGAGCGCCGTCTGCAGTCGCAGCCGCGCGGCGGCCAGCGGCGTGCGCAGTTCGTGCGCCGCATTGGCCGCCAGCGCCCGTTCGACGTCCAGCGACTGCGACAGGCGTTCCAGCAGCTGGTTGACGTGGTCGCCCACCGACTGCAGCTCTTTCGGCAGGCCCTGCAGCCCGATCGGCCGCAGGTCGGTGCCGCTGCGCTGCTCGATCTCCCCGGCGAGCTGCTGCAGCGCCCGCAACTCGGTGCGCGCCACATTGCGCAGCACCAGCGCCAGCACGGGCAACACCGCGCCGAGCGGAATGATGAGGCCGAACAGGGTGCGGTTGAGCGCGGTGCGGCGTTCGTCCAGCGGATCGGCGACCTGCATGAACAGTTCGCGCACGGGATGCCGCACGGTGTAGACGCGCCAGGCGTCGGAGTTGGCGAAGCCGGGTGCCAGCGGCACGTCGAAGGCGTCGCCCGGCGCCTCGGCGGAGCGCAGCAGCACGCGTTCATGCAGGTTGACCACCTGGTAGATCACGGCGTCGGTCGGAAACAGCTGCGGCGGGGCGATCAGCGGCTGCCGCGCATCGGGGTTCTCGCGCTGCAGCTTGTCGAGTTCCTGTACCGCCATGTCGAACATGCGGTGCGAGACCTCGATCAGTTCGCTGTCGAAGTTGTGGTTGATCTCGCGGTCGACGTACCAGACGACGCCGAGCACGCACAGGAGCCAGACGCCGCCGACCCACACGATCAGGGTGCGCGTGAGCCGGCCCGCGAGCGAATCGCGCCGGCCCAGTTGTTCGAAGCCGGTCTGCTGCAGCAGCTTGAGATTCATTCTTCCTCTTCGCCCGGCGTGAACGAGAGCCGGTAGCCCAGTCCGCGCAGGGTCTGGATGTGGTTGCGCCCGAGCTTGCGACGCAGCCGGCTGATGAAGACCTCCAGCGTGTTGCTGTCGGCCTCGTCGCCGAAGCCGTAGAGCGCGTCGGCCAGGTTCTCGCGGGTGTGGATGCGGTCGGGGCGGGTCGCCATCACGCGCAGCAGCGCCCATTCCTTCTGGGTCAGCGTGACCGGGAAGCCGTCCTTGCGCACCAGGTCGCGCGCCAGGTCGATCTCGAGCGTGCCAAGCTGCAGCACCGGGGCGCTGCTGGTGCTGCGCCGGCGCTCGACCGCGCGCAGCCGGGCCAGCAGTTCGGCCGGGTCGTAGGGCTTGATCAGGTAGTCGTCGGCGCCCGCGTCGAGACCGCGGATGCGGTCCGTCACCTGGTCGCGAGCGGTGAGCACGATCACGATCGGACGGTCGCGCAGGGCGCGCACGATGGGCAGCAGCGAGAGGCCGTCGCCGTCGCCGAGGTGCAGGTCGAGCAGCACGGCGGCGTACTGCACCGCGGCCAGCGCGGCGCGGGCTTCGGCCAAGCCGGGCGCCACGTCGACCACGAAGGCCTTCGCCTCGAGGTAGCTGCACACCGCGCTTGCCAAGGCGGTATCGTCTTCGACCAGCAAAATGCGCACGGGCTCCGTCCTTTTCAAAAGAAGGAGTCTAGTGCCAGCTTCAGGCTGGGTTCAGCCGCGAAATCTAAGCTCGCGCCGGATGATTCGACCTACCGCCGCGCGTCCGCTCGCCCTGACCCTGATCACCCTGGCCTTGCTGCTCCTGTGGGATGCAAGCGGCCTCGACCTGGCGCTGGCGAGGCTGGCGGGCACCCCGATGGGCTTCCCGTGGCGCGACCACTGGTTCCTGGTCAAGGTGATGCACGAAGGCGCCAAGTCCCTGAGCTGGGTGCTGGTGATCGCGCTGTTCGCCGCCATCTGGTGGCCCGTCGGCGTGCTGCGCCGGCTGAATCCCGGCGAAAGAATCCAGCTTGCAGTCACGGCGCTCCTGTCCGTCCTGCTGATCTCGCTCATCAAGTACTGGAGCAACACCAGCTGTCCCTGGGAGCTCCAGACCTTCGGCGGCGTGGCTCGACATGTGTCGCACTGGGCCTGGGGCACCAGCGACGGCGGGTCGGGCCACTGCTTCCCGGCCGGCCACGCCTCGGCCGCCTTCGCGTACCTGGGCGGGTATTTCGCGTTTCGGCGCTCGTCGCCCGCCGTGGCGCGTATCTGGCTCGCCTGCACGCTGGTTGCCGGGTTGGCGCTCGGCCTGTCGCAGCAGCTTCGCGGCGCCCACTACATGAGCCATACGCTGTGGACGGCATGGGTGTGCTGGGTGGTTGCCTTCGCGATCGATGCGCTGGCGCGTTCGGCCCATTCGCGCCGCGTCTCCCGGCGTGCCAGGCTGGCCGCTCTACCGAAACTGAACGATTCCTGACCAAGTCATTCAGGGAGATTTCAGTCCGGCAGCCTAGGCTCGCCGGATGCTTGGTTCCCCTGCGCAATCCGTCTGTCTCCCTCACGATCACGCCACTGCAGGTTCCTCCACCCCCAGCCCCTCCGGGGCCTCCGCCGCAACCCCTTGGCGGGTCGTCGATGAGTGGTTAGCACGCCCCCGGTCGGCGCGCAGGGTCATCGTCTGGCTGAGTCTCTATCTCGCCCTCGTCGCCAACTGGCCGCTGTGGATCGAACTCGCCCGCATCGGCGGTGCTCCGAGCGTCTATCTGACTTCGATCGCATCGATGGCGCTGCTCACGGTGTGCGGCACCGTGGCACTGCTGTCGTTCATGGCCTGGTCGCGCTGGATGAAGCCGATCTGGTTCGGCGTCGTGGTGCTGGCCGCGGTGGTTCAGCACTACATGCTGAGCTATCGCGTGGTGATGGACCCCAGCATGCTGGCCAATGCGGTGCAGACCGATGCCAACGAGGTGCGCGACCTGCTGAACTGGCGGCTGGCGTTCAACGTGTTCCTGGTCTGCGCGCTGCCGGCCTGGGCGCTATGGCGCGTGCGCGTGGAGCGGCTGCCTGTTCTCTCGCAGGCCTGGCGCAACGTCGTGCTGCTGCTCGCGGTGGCGGCCATCGCCGCCGGCGGCGCGCTGGCGATGAACCGGCAGTTGGCGCCGCTGATGCGCAACAACGCTCACCTGCGCTACATGATGAACCCGCTGGCCAGCCTCTACTCGGCGGCCACGGTCATGGCCGGGCCGACGTTCCAGCACAGCCGCAAGTTGATCCCGGTGGCCGGCGGCACCGCGCTGGGTTCCAGCTACGCGGGCCAGGTGAAGCCGCCGCTGTTCGTGCTGGTGGTGGGCGAAACGGCGCGGGCGGACCACTTCGGGCTCAACGGCTATGCGCGCGACACCACGCCGGAACTCGCGGCGCGGCAGGTGCTGAGCTACCGCGACGTGCGCTCCTGCGGCACCAATACGCTGGCGTCCGTGCCCTGCATGTTCTCGCCGCTGGGCAAGCAGGCCTTCGAGGCCCGCAAGGACGACCACGAGAACCTGATGGATGTGTTGCAGGCCTCCGGCCTGGCCGTGTTCTGGCTCGACAACCAGGCCGGTGGCTGCAAGGGCGTGTGCGACCGCATCCCCCATGCGTCGGCCTTCGATCCTCTGGGCGAAGGCGTCAAGAGCGCGCTGTGCGATGGCGACGAATGCCTCGACGACGTGATGCTCAAGGGCCTGGACGAACGTCTGGCTTTGCTGCCCGCCGAGCGCCGCGCCAGGGGCGTGGTGCTCGTGATGCACCAGATGGGGAGCCATGGCCCCTCGTACTTCAAGCGTTCGTCGCCCGATGCGAAGCGCTTCCTGCCCGAGTGCAAGAGCAACGCGCTGGCCGAATGCAGCCACTTCGAGTTGCTGAACGGCTACGACAACTCGATCGCCTACACCGACCGCTTCCTCGGCAAGACCATCGACTGGCTCAAGGGCCATTCCAGGCAGTTCGATCCCGCGCTGCTCTACCTGAGCGACCACGGTGAATCGCTGGGCGAGTACGGCTTGTTCCTGCACGGCGTGCCCTATGGCTTCGCCCCCGAGGTGCAGAAGCACGTGCCGATGGTGACCTGGTTCAGCGAAGGCATGAAAGCGCGGCGCCAGCTGTCGAGCGCCTGCATGGCGTCGGGCCTGGACACGCCGCTCACGCACGACAACCTCTATCACACGGTGCTGGGCGTGATGGATGTGGCGACGCCCACCTACCAGCCCGCACTCGACGCCCTGGCGTCCTGCCGCGGGCGCGACGCGGTCGCTACTTCTTCTCGCGCGGCAGCCGCCCCATCAGGAAGAACTCCGGGTTAGGCTGCATGCCGCTGAAGCTCGCCAACCGGTTCGAGAGACCGAAGAAGGCGGTGATGGCGGCGATGTCCCAGATGTCCTCGTCGTCGAAGCCGTGGGCATGCAGCGGCGCGAAGTCGCTATCGTCGATCTCGTGCGATCGCTCGCAGACCTTCATCGCGAACTCGAGCATCGCACGCTGGCGCGGCGTGATGTCCGCGCGGCGCCAGTTGACGGCCACCTGGTCGGCCACCAGCGGCTTCTTCTCGTAGATGCGCAGCAGCGCGCCGTGCGCCACCACGCAATAGAGGCACCGGTTCACCGCGCTGGTGGCGGTGACGATCATCTCGCGGTCGCCCTTCGTGAGCGAGCCTTCTTCCTTGAGCATCAGGGCGTCGTGGTAGGCGAAGAAGGCGCGCCACTCGGCCGGTCGGCGCGCGAGGCCGAGGAACACGTTGGGCACGAAGCCGGCCTTCTCCTGGACCTGGAGCACCGCGGCGCGGATGTCGTCGGGCAGGTCCTTGAGTTCGGCCAGGGGATAGCGATCGGTCATGAAGTCTCCTTGTTCCCTTGTTTCTTGGGGCTCGGCCCGATCATAGGGAATGGGGAAGATGGAGTTCGCTGTCGTCCTTCAACCCGACCCCTGTCAAGCCGCGGCGCAGCGCCTCGCGCAGCAGCCATCCGAGCTTGAAGGCGGCCGTCGCGTAGGCGAGCCCTTCGGGCCGCACGTTCGAGATGCAGTTGCGCTCGGCGTCGTGGCGGCCGCGCCGCGGCGCATGGGTGACGTAGATCCCCAGGCTGTCGGGCGAACTCAGGCCCGGGCGTTCGCCGATGAGCATGATCGACAGCCGCGCGCCGAAGGCCTCGCCGACCTCGTCCGCCAGGGCGACGCGCGCCTGGGTGGCGATCACCACCGGCGCCAGCGACAGGCCGGTGGGCACATGGTCTCGCAGCGCCGCCAGCAGCGGCACGGCATGGCGAGCCGCCGCCAGCGAGGACAGGCCGTCGCCGATGACGATGCACAGGTCGACGGGCGGGCCGGCATGGGCACGCAGCCGCTGCGCGTCTTCGGCATCGAGTTGCCGGCCCAGGTCGGGGCGTCGCAGGTAGGCGGTGCGGTCGGGCGCTCGGCTGCGCACGTGCGCGACCTCCCAGCCGCCGTCGCGCAGCGCGGACTCGAGCGTCGGGACATCGAGCGCCGCATGGATCGCATCGCGCGCCATCGCATGCGCCCAGCCGAAGCGCAGCACCTCGTCGGTCGGCATGCCGGTGCCGGCACGGCCCAGCGCAAGCCGCGCCGGCGTGGCGCTGCGCCACGCGCCCCAGGGGCTGGCGGTGACGATGTCCTTCATCGAGTCAATGCCGTCAGGGCGCCCATGTCTGCCAGCAGGCGGTTGGCCGCTGGCGGATGCAGCCGGCCGGCGCCGTCGCTGATCTGCATGCGCTGCAGCCAGGCCTCGAACTCGGGCGCACGCTTCAGGCCCAGCGTCTCGCGCAGGAACAGCGCGTCGTGGAAGGAGGTGCTCTGGTAGTTGAGCATCACGTCGTCGGCGCCGGGCACGCCCATGATGAAGTTGATGCCGGCGGTGCCGAGCAGCACCAGCAGCGTGTCCATGTCGTCCTGGTCGGCCTCGGCATGGTTGGTGTAGCAGATGTCGCAGCCGATCGGCAGCCCCAGCAGCTTGCCGCAGAAGTGATCTTCGAGGCCGGCGCGGATGATCTGCTTGCCGTCGTAGAGGTACTCGGGCCCGATGAAGCCGACCACGGTGTTGATCAGGAGCGGCTGGTAGCGCCGCGCGAGCGCGTAGGCGCGTGCCTCGCAGGTCTGCTGGTCGACGCCGAAGTTGGCATCGGCCGACAGCGCGCTGCCCTGGCCGGTCTCGAAGTACATCAGGTTGCGGCCCACCGTGCCGCGGTTCAGCGATTGCGCCGCGGCGTGGGCCTCGTCGAGCAGCTCGGGCGTGACGCCGAAGGAGAGGTTGGTCTTCTCGCTGCCGCCGATGGACTGGAAAACCAGGTCGATCGGCGCTCCCGAATCGGCCAGCTTCAGCGTGTTGGTGACATGGGTCAGCACGCAGCTCTGCGTCGGGATCTCGAAGCGCTGGATCACCTCGTCGAGCAGGCGCAGCAGGTCGCCCAGCACCGGCATGCTGTCGGAAGCCGGGTTGAGCCCGATCACGRCATCGCCCGCGCCCATCAGCAAGCCGTCGAGCGTGGAGGCCGCGACGCCGCGCAGGTCGTCGGTCGGGTGGTTGGGTTGCAGCCGCACCGAGAGATGCCCCGGCAGGCCGATGGTGTCGCGGAAGCGCGTGACCACGCTGCACCTGCGCGCGACCGCGACCAGGTCCTGGTTGCGCATCAGCTTGGAGACGGCGGCCGCCATCTCGGGCGTGAGGCCGGGCGCCAGCGCGTCCAGCGCGGCGCTGCTCGCCTGCTCGGACAGGAGCCAGTTGCGGAAGTCTCCGACCGTGAGGTGGGACACGGGCGCGAAGGCCTGCGCATCGTGGCCGTCGATGATCAGGCGCGTGATGTTGTCCGACTCGTAGGGGATCAGTGCCTCGGTCAGAAATCGCTTGAGCGGGATCTCGGCCAGCACGTGGCGGGCCGCCATGCGCTGCTGCGCGGTGGCCGCACCGATCCCGGCCAGGTAGTCGCCCGAGCGCGCCGGGCTGGCCATGGCCATGACCTGCTTGAGGTCGTCGAATTCGAAGACCAGGGAATCGATCGTGGTGCGATAGCGCATCGTGGAGGAAGGGGTAGGGAAGGGCGGTGGCAACGAGGTGCAAGCGCAGTGCCCGCTGCGCCGCGCCGCGGCAATAATGAACCCGTTCTTCCATTCAACCAAGGGTTTGCCGTGCGATCAGTTCTTTGTGCCGCCGTCGTTTCGTTGTTCGTCCTGCCGAGCGCCTTCGCGCAGTCCGCGCCGGTCACCAAGCCGAGCGGCCTGGTTTTCCAGTCGCTGACCGACGGCAAGGGCGCCTCGCCGGCCGCCACCGACGTGGTCAAGGTGCACTACCGCGGCACCTTCCCCGATGGCAAGGAGTTCGACAGCTCCTACAAGCGCGGCGAGCCGACCGAGTTCCCGCTCAACGGCGTGATTCCGTGCTGGACCGAGGGCGTGCAGCTGATGAAGCCGGGCGGCAAGGCCAAGCTCACATGCCCGCCCGCGATCGCCTACGGCACGCGCGGCGCCGGTGGCGTGATCCCCCCGAACGCCACCCTCAACTTCGAGATCGAGCTGATCTCAGTCAAAAGCAAGTAAATAGCTCGCCCCCAGGTTGGGCTCACTGCGTGTAGCCCGCCCACCCCCTACCGGGGGCAATACCAGCGGCCCGGCGAAGCCGGTTCCGCGGTATTCCTGGAAGGGAGGCAACGCCGTCAGAAGGGTTGGAACTGGTAGAGCCAGGTTTCTGACAGGGTCTGGTCGCCGTTCTTCAGGAAGAGCCGCATGTCGACCGGTTCGTTGCCTTCGGCCGTGAAGTCGAATTGCGCGCGCCAGTGGCCCGGCACGCCGTTCGGCACGGCTTCCGCGAAGATGTAGGAAAACTTGCCGCGCGAGGCGGTGAGCACCAGCTCGGGCTTGACGCCGAAGGGCAGCGACTCCAGCGGCTTGCCAATGAACTCGACCATGAACTTGCGCACGCCCGGCGGCCGCGGCTGGCCGGGCTGGCCGCCGCGCCCGAGGCGGGTGGCGACGCAGCGCGCGAGCGGCGACGGGAAGGGCTCCTCCGCGGTCCAGTAGAGCCGGTACTTGAGCGTCACGCTCGAGCCCGCCGTGGCCGGCGCCTTGGGCACCCAGCAGGCGAGCACGTTGTCGTGGATCTCGTCGTCGGTCGGGATTTCGATCAGCTGCACCGAGCCCTCGCCCCAGGCGCCGAGCGGCTCGACCCACAGGCTGGGCCGCTTCTCGTAATAGACGCCGTCCTGGTAGTGGTCGAAGCCGCGGTCGCGCTGCAGCAGGCCGAAGCCCTTCGGGTTGTTGTCGCTGAAGGACGAGGCGCGGGTCTGGGTCGGGTTGTTGAGCGGCCGCCAGATGCGCTCGCCGGCGCCGTTCCACATCGCCAGGCCGTCCGAATCGTGCACTTCGGGCCGCCAGTCGATGCCGGTGGGCTTCACGGTCTCGGAGTACCAGTACATCGAGGTCAGCGGCGCGAGCCCGAAGCGGCCGACGTCGCGGCGCAGGAACAGGCGGCATTCGATGTCCATCAGCACGCCCTTGCCGCGCTGCAGGACGAACTTGTAGGCGCCGGTGATGCTGGGCCCCTCGAGCAGCGCATAGATCGTCATGGCATCCGAGCCCTGGGCCGGCGGCTCGAAGTAGAAGCGCGTGAAGGTCGGGAACTCCTCCGGCCGATCGGGCATCGCGGCGTCCAGCGCGATGCCGCGCGCCGACAGGCCGTACTGGTAGAGCTCGCCGATGGCGCGAAAGTACGAAGCGCCGAGGAAGGCGGCCCAGTCGTTCTTCTGCCAGGGCAGCCTGGCCTGGTCGCCGAGGCGGCTTTCCTGCAGCCGGAAGCCCGCGAAGCCGGCGCCGTCGGGCAGCTTCTTGGCCGGGCTGTCGTCGGGCATCGTGAAGTAGGCCGGGTCGTAGAGGATCTCGCGCGCGAAGCCGTCGCCGCTCGCGTTCTCGAGCACGTACATGTGGACCGGCACCTGGAAATAGCGCCCCAGGTGGAAGAAGGTCACCGGGAACGGGCCCGGGCCGTCGCGGAACAGCGCGTGGTCGGTGTTGAACCGGATCTTGCCGTGGGCGTCGTAGTCGATCCGCTCCAGCACGTCGGCCGGCAGCGAGGTGTCGCCGACGAAGGGCGCGGCGCCCAGCGACTTCGCCCGGGCGACCAGGCGTTCGAAGGAGAAAGGACTCGGCTGGCTGAGCTTGAGGCCGTTGGCCGCGAGGGCTTCGGCAGGCAGTCCGAGGGCGGCGAGCGCCAGCGAGGCGCCACCGGCGGTGAGGAGTGAGCGACGGTCGATCATGTGGGCCAAATGGTAACGAGGCGGCGGCCGGCAGCCCGTAGGCCGGGGCCCTGAAACAAAATCCAGGTCCGGTGGTGCAGGCGTCGTCCTACATGCGAATTCGAAAGCAAGACACGGAGTGCGTTGTCTTTCGTCGTTCCCTACAGTGAACGCATCGATTCACCGCAACACCACGAGGACGCAGATGAACATGAGCAACACCAATGAAATGCGGGCGCTCGCCACGGCGAGCGATCCGCGCTGGGCGGCGGTTGCCGCACGCGATCCGGCGGCGGACGGCCGCTTCGTCTATTCGGTCCGGACCACCGGCGTGTACTGCCGGCCGTCCTGCGCCGCGCGGCCGGCCCGCCCCGAGAACGTGGACTTCCATGCCACCGCGGCCGAGGCCGAGCGCGCCGGGTTCAGGCCCTGCATGCGCTGCAAGCCCGACCAGCCGGTACGCGCCGAGCGCGAAGCGGCGCGGATCGCCGAGCTGTGCCGGTTCATCGAGGGCGCGGAGCCGGCGCCCACCCTGGACGCGCTCGCCGAGCGCGCCGGTCTCAGCAGCTCGCACCTGCACCGCCTCTTCAAGGAGGTCACGGGGCTCACGCCGAAAGCCTATGCGGCCGCGCATCGCGCCCGCCGCGTGCGCGAGGAACTGGGCCGCAGCGACACGGTGACGAGCGCGATCTACAACGCCGGCTACAACTCCAACGGGCGCTTCTACGAGAACGCCGACGGGATGCTGGGCATGACGCCCACCGCCTGGCGCGACGGCGGGGCCGACACCGAGATCCGCTTCGCCATCGGCGAGTGCGCGCTCGGCGCGATCCTGGTCGCCCGGAGCGCGCGCGGTGTCTGCGCGATCGCGCTGGGGGACGATCCCGACGCCCTGGCGCGCGATCTGCAGGACCGCTTCCCGAAGGCCCGCCTGATCGGGGGCGATGCCGGCTTCGAAGCGCTGGTCGCCCAGGTGGTCGGCTTCGTCGAGGCGCCGGGCCTCGGCCTCGATCTGCCGCTGGACCTGCGCGGCACGGCTTTCCAGTTGCGCGTCTGGCAGGCGCTGCGCGAAATCCCCACCGGGGCGACCGCCAGCTACAGCGAGATTGCCGAGCGCATCGGCGCGCCGAAGGCGGTGCGCGCCGTGGCGCAGGCCTGTGGCGCCAATGCGCTGGCGGTGGCCATCCCCTGCCATCGCGTGGTGCGCAGCGACGGCAGCCTCTCGGGCTACCGCTGGGGCGTGGAGCGCAAGGGGGCGCTGCTGCGGCGGGAGGCGGAGCATGTGCGCCGCTCGCACCGCAGCACGGAGCTTGGCCAATGAGCGCACGTGAGGTGAGCACGGTCGATTGGGCGGCGGTGGGCGTCGATCTCGACGCGCAGGGCAGTGCCCTGATCCCGGGACTGTTGACGCCGGATCAATGCACAGCGATGGCCGCGCTCTATGCCGAGCAAGCGCCGTTCCGCAGCCGCGTCGTGATGGAGCGGCATGGCTTCGGGCGCGGCGAGTACAAGTATTTCGACTATCCCTTGCCGGGCCTGGTCGCGGGGCTGCGTGAAACGGTCTATCCGCAGCTCGCGCCGATCGC
Source organism: Variovorax sp. P1_G12 (assembly GCF_056405555.1). NCBI lineage: Bacteria > Pseudomonadati > Pseudomonadota > Betaproteobacteria > Burkholderiales > Comamonadaceae > Variovorax > Variovorax sp. P1_G12. The sequence continues at coordinate 66,576 of NZ_JBFUBW010000005.1, forward strand.
CAACCGCTGGAACCAGGCGATGGGCCTGGACGTGCGCTATCCGCCGCAGCATGCCGAGTTCATCGCGCGCTGCCATGCGGCCGGGCAATCGCGGCCGACGCCGCTGCTGCTGCAGTACGGGCCGGAGGACTACAACTGCCTGCACCAGGACCTCTACGGCGAGCAGGTCTTTCCGCTGCAGCTGGTGGTCCTCCTGTCCGAGCCGGGCCGCGATTTCACAGGCGGAGAATTCGTCATGACCGAGCAGCGGCCGCGCATGCAGTCGCGGCCGATGGTGCTGCCGCTGCGCCAGGGCGACGCGGCGGTGATCGCGGTGCACCAGCGGCCGGTGCAGGGCACGCGCGGCGTCTACCGGGTGAACCTGCGGCACGGCGTGAGCCGCGTGCGCTCCGGCAGGCGGCACACGCTGGGTATCATCTTCCACGACGCGGCCTGAACCATGACCCTGGACCTGTTCGAACCCGACGCGCCGACGCTGGAGCCGCTGGAGCCCGGTGCGATGGTGCTGCGGCGCTTCGCGTGCCGGCACGAGACGGCCCTGCTGGCCGCCGTGCAGGGCGTGATCGCGCAGGCACCGCTGCGCTGCCTGGAGACGCCGGGCGGCTTCCGGATGTCGGTGGCGATGACCAACTGCGGGGCGCTGGGCTGGCTCAGCGATCGCACGGGCTACCGCTATGACGCCATCGACCCCGACAGCAGTCGGCCGTGGCCGCGGATGCCCGAGGCGTTCTCGCTGCTGGCCGCCGAGGCCGCGGCCGTGGCCGGCTTCGAGGGATTCGCGCCCGATGCCTGCCTGGTCAATCGCTACGCGCCCGGCACCCGGCTGTCGCTGCACCAGGACCGCAACGAGCGCGACTTCGGCCAGCCGATCGTCTCGGTGTCGCTGGGCCTGCCCGCGGTGTTCCTGTTCGGCGGGGCGAAGCGGGACGACAAGGCGCGCCGCGTGCCGCTGGTCCACGGCGACGTGGTGGTCTGGGGCGGGCCGGCCCGATTGCGTTTCCACGGCGTGCTCCCCGTCAAGGAGGGCGAGCATCCGCTGCTCGGCGGCTGCCGGGTCAATCTGACGTTTCGGCGCGCGGGTTGATCGGGCTGCGGGGCGCGAGCCTGCGCGTCTCGCCGATCGCCGTCACGAAGAAGGCGTCCGCCGGCAGGCCCTGGGCGCCGCGCAACTCCGCCAGCTTGCGCGGCGGTTCGTCCAGCGCCTCGTCGGTCAGCTGGAAGACCCCCCAGTGGATGCCGAGCGAGCGCTTGGCGCCGACGTCGGCATGGATGCGCAGCGCTTCCTCCACGTCCACATGCTGGTTGCGCATGAACCAGCGCGGCGCGTAGGCGCCGATCGGGATCAGCGCGAGGTCGAAGCCGCCGCCGCGTTCGGGCGTCTGCAAGTCCTCGAAGTGCGCGCGGATGTCGCTGAAATCGCGCGAGTAGCCGGTGTCGCCGGTGAAGAGCAGGTGGCAGTCCGGCGCCAGCACCGCGAAACCGCCCCACAGCGTGGCCATGGCATCGCCGGGGCTGCGCGAGGACCAGTGCTGGGCGGGAACTAGCGCCACCTCGACCTCGCCCCGGGGGCCGGCCACCCGATGGCGATCCCACCAGTCCAGCTCGACCGCGTGCGCGATGCCGCGCGCCGCCAGCCAGGGCTTGAGGCCCAGCGGCACCACGAACAGCGGCGAGCCGCCGGGCTGGCCGGCCAGCGCCGCCACCGAGGCGGCATCGAGATGGTCGTAGTGGTTGTGCGACACCAGCACCAGGTCCACATGCGGCAGCTCGGCCAGCGAGAGCCCCGGGGCCGCATGGCGCTTCGGGCCGACCAGCGGCAGCGGCGAGGCGCGCGGCGAGAACATCGGATCGGTCAGCAGCGTGAGCCCGCCCATCTGCACCATCGCGGTGGCGTGGCCGATCCAGGTGACGGCCGGCTCCATCGCCGCGCCGGCGCGCGCGTTGGCGTTCAGCCAGGCCAGCTCGGGCGCGACCCTCGGCGTCGGGGCCAGCGGCGGCGGCGGCAGCTGCTGGCGCGCGGCCTCGCGGCGCCAGCGCAACAGCTCGGACAGGCTCTTGGGCTGGAAGTCGAGGTAGTTGTTCTGGAAGCCGCGCGGGCGGTGATGGGGCTTGCCGGGGTCGTGGTAAGGGTTCATCGGGTGCGTATGGACTCTATCCGGCGATCAGTTTCTGCACCAGTTCGGCCGTGGTCGCCGCCGCGTACTTGCGCATCAGGCGGGCGCGGTGGATCTCGACCGTGCGGTGGCTGATGGCCAGCGCGCGGCCGATTTCCTTCGAGGTCAGCCCCTTCATCACCTGGGCCGCGACCTCGCGCTCGCGCGGCGTCAGGTCGGCCTTGGCCGCCCGGCGCGAACCCAGGTCCTCGAACACCCAGATGCCGGCCTCGTGCGGCGCCTCGCGGTTGAGCGCCTGGCCGCTCACGTGGCACCAGAAGGTCTCGCCTGCAAAAGCGCCGTGCAGGTCGCCCAGCCTTTTCATCATCCGGTTGTCGGCGTAGCGGCCGCTGGCGTTCAGGATCGGCTCCATGCGCTTGCCGATGCGCTCGAATTCGGCGACGCTCGGGTACAGGACGCGAAACGACTGGCCGACCAGCGCGCCGCGCGTGGCACCGAACATCTCGCACAGGCGCGTGTTGCAGTCGACGATGATGCGATGCCGCGACAGCACCATGCCCACCGGCGCCTGCTCGAAGGCAAGCCGGTAGTCGATGGCGGCGAGGGGCGCGTCGGGGGTGTCCATTACGAAATACTACGTATGCCAGTACGTAGTATCGTCTCTGCTCGGATTTCAACCATCACCCAGCGAGGAACCATGGCGAACAAGATCTATCCTTCCGCCGACGCGGCGCTCAAGGGCGTCGTGGCCGACGGCCAGACCCTCGCCGTCGGCGGCTTCGGCCTCTGCGGCATTCCCGAGGCGCTGATCGACGCGCTGCACGATTCGGGCGTCAAGAACCTGACCTGCATCTCGAACAACGCCGGCGTCGACGGCTTCGGTCTCGGCAGGCTGCTCGGCACGCGCCAGATCAAGAAGATGGTCGCGAGCTACGTGGGCGAGAACAAGGAGTTCGAGCGCCAGTACCTGGCGGGCGAACTCGAACTCGAATTCACGCCCCAGGGCACGTTGGCGGAAAAGCTGCGCGCCGGCGGGGCCGGCATCCCGGCCTTCTTCACCAAGACCGGCGTCGGCACCCAGGTCGCCGAGGGCAAGGAGCTGCGCGAGTTCGACGGCGAGACCTACGTGATGGAGCGCTCGCTGGTGCCCGACGTGGCGCTGGTCAAGGCCGACGTGGCCGACAAGTCCGGCAACCTGCGTTTCCGGCTGACGGCCCGCAACTTCAATCCGGCCGCTGCGATGGCCGGCAAGATCTGCATCGTCGAAGTCGAGAAGATCGTCGAGGTCGGCGAACTCGCGCCCGACGACATCCACCTGCCGGGCATCTACGTGCACCGCATCGTGCTCAACGCCACGCCCGAGAAGCGGATCGAGAAGCGCACCGTGAGCGCCGAGGCGCCGGTCGACGCGGTCGCCGCCAAGGTCCAGGCGCAGGCCGCGATCGCGCAGGCCGCCGTGGGCAGCGAAGTGCCCACGCCCGTCAAGAACACCACCAAAGGAGCCTGAGATGCCCTGGACCCAGGACCAGATGGCCGCACGCGCGGCGCAAGAACTCGAAGACGGCTTCTACGTCAATCTCGGCATCGGCATTCCGACCTTGGTCGCCAACTTCGTCGGCGACAAGGAAGTCTGGCTGCAGAGCGAGAACGGCATGCTGGGCATCGGCCCGTTCCCGACCGAGGACCAGGTCGACGCCGACCTGATCAACGCCGGCAAGCAGACCGTGACGACCCTGCCGGGCTCGGCCATCTTCGGCAGCCACGACAGCTTCGCGATGATCCGCGGCGGCAAGATCAACCTGTCGATCCTCGGCGCCATGCAGGTCAGCAGCAAGGGCGATCTCGCCAACTGGATGATCCCGGGCAAGATGGTCAAGGGCATGGGCGGCGCGATGGACCTGGTGGCCGGCGTCAAGCGCGTGATCATCCTGATGGAGCACGTCGCGAAAAAGAAGGACGGCACCGAGGACCTCAAGATCCTCGAGCACTGCACGCTGCCGCTCACCGGCGTGGGCGTGGTCGACCGCATCATCACCGACCTGGCCGTGATGGACGTGGTGCCCGCAGGCCTCAAGGTCATCGAGCTGGCGCCCGGCGTGAGCTTCGAGACGCTGCAGTCCAAGACCGGCGCCAAGCTGATCCGGTGACGGCACGCGCGACGTAGCGCACCAAGGGCAGGGCCGTGCGAACGTGCCCTGCCTTTTTCATTTGGGAGTGCATGACATGGATGCGACTGAAGCATTGAAGGCCCTCTGGCAGGCTGCGGGGCTGCCGCCCGAGGCCTTGGCATTCGCACAGCTCGCCGGGGCCGACCCGGTGCTGCCGTCGTCCTTCGCGGTCGGTGCGGCGGCGCAGAGCACCATCGCCGCCGCCGCGCTGGCCGCCTGCGAGCTGGGCCATGCGCGGGGCGCGCCGCGCCAGCAGGTCGGCGTCGACATGCGGCATGCGGCGCTCGAGTGCACCGGCTGGTTCAGCATCGACGGCCGGGTGCCGGACCTGTGGGATCCGTTTTCGGGCCTTTACCGCGCGGCGGACGGATGGGTGAGGATCCACGCCAATTTCGCCCACCACCGGGAAGGTGCGCTGCGGCTGCTGGGGCTGGACCCGAAGCTCGCGCAGCGCACCGATGCCGAGGCCGCGATGCGGGCCTGGAAGTCGCGCGACTTCGAGGATGCGGCCGCCGCCCACGGCCTGGTCGCCACGGCGCTGCGGCGTTTCGACGAATGGGATGCGACGCCCCAGGGCAGGGCGCTGCAGGCGCAACCCCTGTTGACGATCGAGCGGATCGGCGATGCGCCGCCGATCGCGCTGCCGCCTCTGCCCGATGGCGCGCGGCCGCTGTCCGGTGTGCGCGTGCTCGACCTCACGCGCATCCTCGCCGGCCCCGTGGGCGGGAAGGCGCTCGCAGCCTATGGGGCGGACGTGATGCTGGTCAATTCGCCGCACCTGCCCAACATCGAGGCGATCGCCGACACCAGCCGCGGCAAGCTGTCGGCGCAGATCGACCTGCGGACCGAGTCCGGGCGAGAAGCGCTGGCCGGGCTGATTGCGCAAGCGCACGTGTTCGTCCAGGGCTACCGGCCCGGCGGCATCGCGGCGCTGGGCTTCGGTCCCGCCCAGGCGGCCCGCATGCGACCGGGCATCGTCCACGTCTCGCTGTCGGCCTATGGAACGATCGGCCCCTGGGCCCAGCGCCGCGGCTTCGATTCGCTGGTGCAGACCGCGATGGGCTTCAACCGGGCCGAGGGCGAAGCGGCCGGCGACGGCAAGCCCAGGCCGCTGCCGATGCAGATCCTCGACGAGGCGACCGGCTACCTGATCGCGATGGGCGCGGCGGCCGCGCTGTGGCGCCAGCGGCGCGAGGGCGGCAGCTGGCAGGTGCAGGTCTCGCTGGCGCAGACCGGGCAATGGCTGCGCGGGCTGGGCCGGGTGGAGGCCGGACTGAAGATCGCGCCGCCCGACCGGACGCCGTACCTCGAGACCTCGGCCTCGGGTTTCGGCGCGCTGTGCGCCCTGCGGCACAGCGCGCAGTTGTCGCGGACGCCGGCAGGGTGGACGCGGCCCTCGGTGCCGCCGGGGAGCGATCCGCCGCAGTGGCCGGCGCAGGTCTAGCGGACGCATCCAGCCGCGCGCCTGGGCGTGCGGCAGAATTCCGTACCGGCGGTAACGCCGAAACTTGAAGGAACATCAGATATGGGCGCGCAATGGAAAGCCAAGCACAAGGACCTGGCGGCCAACGCCAAGGGCAGGCTGTTCGGCAAGCTGGCCAAGGAAATCATGATCGCCGCGCGCAGCGGCGCCGACCCGGCGTCGAACGCGCGCCTGCGGCTGGTGGTCGAGCAGGCCCGCAAGGTCTCGATGCCCAAGGACACCCTGGAACGGGCCATCAAGAAAGGCGCCGGCCTCACGGGCGAGGCGGTGCATTTCGAGCACGTGATCTATGAGGGCTTCGCGCCGCACCGGGTGCCCGTGATGGTCGAATGCCTGACCGACAACGTGAACCGCACCGCCCCGGAGATGCGGGTGCTGTTCCGCAAGGGGCAACTGGGCGCCTCCGGCTCGGTGGCCTGGGACTTCGACCATCTGGGCATGATCGAAGGTGAGGCGACGGTGGCCGGTGCCGATCCCGAACTGGCCGCCATCGAGGCGGGCGCCCAGGACTTCGAACGCGGCGAGGAAGCCGGCACGGCGACCTTCCTGACCGACCCCGCCGATCTCGACCTGGTGAGCCGCGCACTGCCGGCCCAGGGTTTCCAGGTCGTGTCCGCGAAGCTGGGATACAAGCCCAAGAACCCGATCGATCCTGCGAGCCTGAGCGCAGCACAACTGGAGGAAGTCGAGGCCTTCCTGGCGGCCATCGATGCGAACGACGACGTGCAGAACGTGTATGCGGGCCTGGCGGGCTAGTTCTATCGCGTGAACGAGGGCACCGTCACCGGAAGTGCGGGAGCCCGCCAGACGTAGTCGTCGCGCAGGATGTTCCGGCTCGGTTCGTTGCCGGTCCAGCGGATGTCGAGCAGGTCCGCGAGCACCCAGCCGGTCCAGTCCGAGCGGAAGGGCTGTGCGGCGATGCCCGGTCGCGGGTGCGGGGGCTGCCGATTGCGCCAGATGATCGTCGGGATGCGATAGCCCGACGCGGTCGACGGGCTGTGGCCGGCACGGTCGCTCCCATGGCCGACTTCCTGGCCGTGGTCGGACACGTACATCCACGCCCGGTATTCCGCCTTGTCCTCAACGGCCCGTGTCATCTGAAGCAGTTCGGACACCACGAAGTCGTGATACAGCAGGGCGGCGTCGTACTCCTGCCGGAAGCGGCGTACCCAGGCAGAGCGGCCATCCTTCGCCAGCTTCGTTTCGACGGCGTCGACGTCGTCATCGAAGGGATTGGCGCCGCTCGGAAACCTCAGGCGATAGTGAGGATGGGCGCCCATGAGGTGCACCACGATCAGCTTGCGCGAGGCCGAATCCTGCAGGGCCTCCTGGACGCAATCCAGGATTTCTCCGTCGAGCGAGGCGCTGGCCCTTCCGGGCGTGCGGTTGACCATGTCCACCACGTCGGCGAGCCGCGCATGGGTCTGCTCGATCGCGACATCGTCGTGGTTGCTGATCCACCAGGTCTTGTAGCCGGCGGCCCGTGCCAGCGCCAGGACGTGGGGCGGGCTCTCGGCCTCGGGCCGGCCGAAGCTGAACAGGTTCCTGAGGGCGGGCAACGTGCTCGCGTCGACCGACCAGGCGTTGCCCAGCACCAGCATCTCGTCGTTCAACTGCGCCTTGTGGTCCAGCAGGCGCGGGGTCGTCGCCCGGCCGTACCCGTAGAGCGCCATGTTGTCCCGGTTGATGCTGTCGGTGATGACCAGCATGACCGTCGCGGGGCCGTCCCGCACCACGACCGGTGCCGCGGCCTTGGCGCGGCCGAGTGCGAGCTCGCGCATCTGTTGCTGGTCGACCCAGCCCGCGCGCAGGGCCTGGACGGACTGCGTCCATTTCGGCCAGAACATGAACGGATGCAATCTGCGCCACGGCTTGCTCGCGTAGGCCAGGGTGGCGGCCGCGACCAGCACCCAGACCAGGGGCGTCTGCCAGCGCGTCCGCGACGGCCGCCGGGCACCCCGGCGCACGCACGCGCCGAGCACGAGGCCGGCGGCCGCGAGCAGCGCCGAGCCGATCGCCATCGCACGCCAGTGCATCGACAGGTACTCGCCGCTCTCGCGTGCGGTGGTGTTGGCCACGGCGCCGAGGACCATCGCGCCGTCGGGCGCGGCCTGGTAGGCGTCGAGCAGATAGGCGCGGGCGACGCCGTCCAGCGCGAACGCCATCATCCAGAGCCACGCGACGGCGGCGCGCAGCCGGTGCGCCCACGTGCTCTGCACGGGCCACACAAGCCACACCGCCACCGGCAGCGCAAGAACCATGAGCTGGCCGACGCGCCGGCCGTCGTGGCCGAGGGCGACCAGCGGCAGCAAGGTCGCGAGCAGGAGCCCGCAAGGCAACCACGCGTGACCCTGCCACCCGCGTGCGGGTCGAGCTCTGAGTGGTTCGGACGGCGTGTTCATGGGGGCCGGGGCGCGGCGATGGACCGCGCGGATTCTGCCCGCGCCGAAGGCACAAGGCCGTCGAGTGGCCTGATTTCTGTGGGGTCTTCGGAAGTCGGCGGGCCGGGCTTGTCCGGCCCGCGCAGGAAGTCCCGGGCTTCTCGCTGCGAATCAGGCTTGGGCCTGGATCAGCCGGGGCGCAGACATGCAGTTGCACCTGTTGAACAACGGGCCCGTCACCGCTGCGCGCCAGATGGCGGCGTCGCCGCCGGCGCGCCGCCGTCGTCCATCGACGCCAGCACTTCGCGCAGGTAGTCCATCACCGCCGCTGCCGCGTGCGACGGATGGCGGTCGGGCATGCTCAGGATGTAGAGCGCATTGCCCAGCCCTTCGGGCTCCCACTGCGGCAGCACCGGCACGGCGCGTCCGGCGCGCACGTCGTCCGTCATCGCGTAGCGCGGCAGCAGGCCGATGCCCGTGCCCGCCAGCACCGCGCTGCGCAGATAGGGGAAGTGCTCGGTCTGCAGGTTCAGCTTCAGCCGCAGTTCGCGCCGCTGCGTACCGCGGTGCATCGGCATCATGAAGTGCCTTTCCGGCCCCGGCACGTAAAGCACGACGCAGGCGGCCAGGTCTTCCGGCTCGGCGATGGCCGCGCGTGCGGCGAGATACGAAGGCGCCGCATAGAGCCCCCAGCGGATCGCGCAGATGCGCCGCGCCACCTGGTCCAGCGGCGGCTCGGACGTGATGCGCAGTGCGATGTCGATCTCGGCGCCGATCAGGTCGAACACCCGGTTCGAAAACAGCACCCGCAGCGACACCTCCGGGTGCGCGCGCTGGAATTCCAGCAGGCTGGGCCCCACGAAAAACTCGCCAAGCCCGGTCGGGATGCTGATGCGCACATGTCCGCGCACCGACTGCCCCAAGCGGTCAATGGCGGCACGCGCCGACTCCACCTCGGCCAGCATGCGCAGCCCGTGCTCGTACAGCGTGTGTCCCTGCTCGGTGGGCGCCAGTCGGCGCGTCGTGCGGCGCAGCAGCGTCGCGCCGACCTGCCGCTCCAGGCTCTTGAGTTCCTTGCTGATCTGCGAGCGCGTGACGTCGCGCCGGCGGGCGGCCTCGCTCAGGTTGCCGGCGTCCACGATGTCCACCAGTGTGCGGATCAGGTTCAGGTCCAAGTCCATCGGATTGTCAACGCCAGTGATACAGAGTGAGTCGTTGTTGGGGAATTGTACGAATCGAGGTGAACGATAAAGATCGAGGCCACCAGATTCCCCGAAAGACCCCATGGAGACGACAGACAACATATTCAAGGATGGCCTGTTCGCCGGCCAGCGCGTGCTCGTCACGGGCGGCGGCACCGGCCTCGGCTTCGCAATGGCCGAGCAACTGGCCGCGCTGGGCGCCGAACTGCATCTGTGCGGCCGTCGCGCGAGCGTGCTCGACGAGGCCGCGCAGGGGTTGCGCACGCGCTTCGGCATCACCGTCGGCACGCACGTGCTCGACATCCGCTCGCCGCAGGCGGTCGACGACATGATGGAAACCATCTGGACCCGCCACGGCCCGCTCGACAGCCTGGTCAACAACGCCGCCGGCAACTTCATCAGCCGCACCGAAGACCTGTCGCCCAACGGCTTCCACGCCATTTCCGACATCGTCTTCCGCGGCACCTTCTATGCCACGCAGGCCGCGGGCAAGCGCTGGATTGCCGCCGGCCGAGGTGGCAGCGTGCTGTCGATCGTGGTGACCTGGGTCGCCACCGGCGCGCCCTTCGTGGTGCCCTCGGCCATGTCGAAGGCCGGCATCGACGCCATGACCAAGTCGCTGGCGGTGGAGTGGGGCCCCAAGGGCATCCGGCTCAACGCCATTGCGCCCGGCGTGATCCCGACCGCCGGCGCCTCGGGCCGCCTGCGCCCGGTCGACAGCCAGGAGAACGCCATGGCCAGGCAGAACCCCACGCGCCGCCTCGGCGAAGGCAGCGACATCGGCCGGCTGGCCGCCTTCCTGCTGGCGCCGCAGAACAGCTGGATCAACGGCCAGACCATCACCCTCGACGGCGCCGACGCGCTCGCCAACGGCGCCTATTTCACCCAGTACCAGGAATGGGGCGACGCCGACTGGCTGGCCGCGCGCGAGAAGATCCAGGCCCTGAACGCGTCCGACAAGGCGCAGCGCGGCGCCGCATGATGATGCCCGTGACATCCGAGTTCCATTTCGAAGGCCGCGTGCTCGATGCCGACGCGCAGCTGGCGCGCGGCGCGCGCCTGGCCGGCGGCCTGCTGCGCCTGGGCCTGCGCGAAGGCGACGTGCTGGCCGTGCTGCTGCGCAACGACGAGACGCAGTGCGACGTGGTGCACGCCTGCCGCCAGGCCGGCATCTACTTCTGCCCGATCAACTGGCACTTCACGCCCGACGAGGTTGGCATGCTGCTGCGCGACAGCGGCGCGCGCGCTCTGCTGGCCCACGGCGACCTGCTCGACGCGGTGGCGCGCGCGGTGCCCGAGGGCATGGCGCTGCTGGCCGTCGGCGAGGCGCGCACGCCCGGTGCCCGGCCCTACGAAAGCTGGCTTGCCGCGCAGGCGCCATACGACGGCCCGGCGGTCTCGCCGCGCGGCCACATGGCCTACACCTCGGGCACCACGGGGCGGCCCAAGGGCGTGGTGCGCCATCCGATCCCGGTCGCCGAGCTCGAGATGCGCCAGGCGCGCATCCGCGAGGTGGTCGAACAGACCCTCGGCCTGCGCGCCGGCTGCCGCGCGCTGCTGCCTGCGCCGCTGTACCACAGCGCCCCGAGCCTGTTTCTTCAGAACGCGCTGCTGCTGGCCGAGCGCGTGGTGCTGATGGCCCGCTTCGACGCCGAGGCACTGCTCGCCGCCATCGAGCGCCACCGCATCGACACCGTCTACCTCGTGCCCATCATGTACGTGCGGCTGCTGCGCCTGCCGCCCGAGGTGCGCGCGCGCTACGACCTGTCGTCGCTGCGCTTCGTGGCCTCGACCGGCGCGCCCTGCGCGCCCGACGTGAAGCGCGCCATGATCGAGTGGTTCGGCCCGGTGATCCACGAGACCTACGCCTCGAGCGAGGCCGGCATGATCACCTCCATCAGCGCTCCCGAGGCGCTGGCGCGCCCGGGCAGCGCGGGCCGCCCGGTGCTCGACGCGCAGGTGCGCATCCTCGACGAGCAGGGCGCGGCGCTGCCTGCGGGCGAGATCGGCCTCATCTACGTGCGCCAGCCCGCGTACCCCGACTTCAGCTACCGCCACAACGACGCCGCACGAAAGGCCATCGAGCGCGACGGCCTGATCAGCCTCGGCGACATGGGCTACCTGGACGCCGACGGCTACCTCTACGTTTGCGATCGTGCGTCGGACATGGTGATCTCCGGCGGCGTGAACATCTACCCGGCCGAGATCGAGCACCGGCTGCTTGCGTTTCCCGGCGTGGCCGACTGCGCGGTGTTCGGCGTGCCCGACGCCGAGTATGGCGAGCGGCTGCATGCCGTGGTCGAGGCCGTGCCTGGCACCGAGCTGCAGCCCGCGGCGTTGCGTGAATGGCTGCAAGCCGGTCTGTCGTCGTTCAAGGTGCCGCGCAGCATCGACATGGCGCCGCTGCCGCGTGACGACAACGGAAAGATCGCCAAGCGCCGGTTGCGCGACCGGCACTGGCAGGGCCAGACGCGCCGCGTCTAGACCCCTCCCGACACCTCAAGAAGAAAGACTGGAAGAGACATGAAGAAGATTCTCCTGCGCGGCATCGCGCTCTCGCTGACCCTGCTCGCGGGCCTGGCCGCTTCGGCACGCGCCGATTTCCCCGACCGCGCTCTGAAGCTCGTCGTGCCCTACACCCCGGGCGGCTCGGCCGACATCGTCGGGCGCGCGCTCGCCACCGGGTTGGCCAAGGAAATCGGCCAGGCCGTGGTGGTCGACAACAAGCCCGGCGCCAACACCATGGTGGCGGCCAGCGCCGTGGCGCGCGCGCCGGCCGACGGCTACACGCTGCTGCTGGCCAGCAGCGCCAGCATGGTGCTCAACCCGCAGCTCTACAAGAAGATGAGCTACGTGCCGCAGAAGGACTACCGCGTGCTGGCCGTGGCGGTGGAAGCGCCGCTCGTGGTGGTCACCAACGACAGCGCGCCGGCGCGTACGCTCAAGGAGTTCCAGGCCTATGCCAAGGCCAACCCCGGGCGCCTCAACTACGGCTCGGTCGGGCTGGGCAACCCGCTGCAGCTCGCCAGCGAGATGCTCAAGAGCGAGCTGCAGATCGATCTGGTGCATGTGCCCTACAACGGCTCCGCGCCTGCGCTGGCCGCGCTGCTGGGCAACGACACGCAGTTGATGATCGACGTGGTCAGCACCTCGCTGCCGCACATCCGCGCCGGCAAGCTGCGCGCGCTGGCGGTCACGGCCGGCGAGCGGGTGAAGTCCTTGCCCGAGGTCCCCACCGTGGCCGAGGCCGGCTTCCCCGGCTTCCATGCCGCCACCTGGTTCGGTGTGGCCGTGCCGGCGGCCACGCCTGCCGGGGTGTCGGCTTCACTGCAGTCGGCCATCCACAAGGTGATGCAGGGCGCCCAGTTCCGCAGCCTGGTCGAGGCGCAGTCGCTGCTGGTGCAGTCGCCGCGCACCGACGCCGAGCTCAACCAGTACATCGAGCGCGACCGCAGCAGCTGGGGCAAGGTGATCCGCGAGCGCAACATCACGCTCGAGTGATGGCGTGTGGTCGAAGGGGCTGCGGATGCCCAGCCCCGGCGCGGGGGAATTTCGGCCTCCGCTATCCCGCCGCCACGATCACATGCGCCTGAATCTTGCCGGCCACCGGGCCTTCGCCACGGCGGGTGGCGATCGCCTGCGTCGCGCGGTCCGTAGCGAGTTGAAGCAGGCCGGCATCGCGGGCCTCGATTTCGTTGCGCAGCGGCGTTCCCTGGCAATAGGCAGTGGCGACGTCGCGTGCCGAGGGCGCGCGACTCAGCTTCTCGCGCGTCTCGACCTCGATGTCGGCGAAGCCTGCGCGGCGCAATTCCTCGCGGATCAGTGCGATGTCGTGATAGCCGTGCGGCGTGCGGGCGAGGAATCGCGGAGGGTCGTGCGGAAACACCGCGGCGACGGCGTGGGTGACGTCGTCGGCAAAGGCGTTCTCTTCGATGCGGTCCCAGACATTGAAGACAAAGCGCCCGCCTGGCCTCAGCACGCGACGCGCCTCGGCGTAGCCGGCGACCCGGTTGGGGAAGAACATCGCGCCGAACTGGCAGCAAACGACGTCGAACGAGGCATCTTCGAACGGCAGGTCGAGCGCGTCCGCCTGCCGCCATTCGATTCGGCTGTCGGACCCTTGCCGGCTGGCGGCATAGTCGAGCATGGGCTGGTTGAGGTCGGTCACCACGTAGCTCGCGGCGGCGCCGAGTTTGGGCGCCAGCGCCCGCGTGACCACGCCGCTGCCGGCCGCCGTTTCAAGCACCGAGCCGGGCGAGGAGGCAGCGACAAGCTCCGCCAGGTCGGCGGCATAGGCCTCGAAGATCAGGGGGACCATCAGCGTGTCGTAGAACTTCGGGATCGAGCCCGCGAACACCTTGTCGCTCTCAGCCATGAGACCCCCTTGAAAGTTCTGAACGGCGCCCTTGCCCCCCCCTCATTCCAGAGCTGGCCAGGCTTCTCCAACCGAGCCGCCGCCTGGTTGGGCTTTGGCGAGGTTTCGCTATGGTGGCCGCGCATGCGACCCTCGTCAACGGTGCCCGCGCAGGATCACCCGTCCACCATCTCGCGATAGGCGTGCCAGCTCCCGTGTGCCAGCCACGGGAAGATGACGATGAGCCCGAGCATGAACGTCGCAAATCCGAGGGCCGTCAGCATTGCGATCAACGCAGCCCACAGCAGCATGGCCACGGGATTGCGGGCGCAGCAGTGCAGGCTGGTCAGGGCGGCGGTGATCACGTCCACGGGGCGATCCACCAACAGCGGCACGCTGATGACGCCGAGCGCGAAGACAAGCGCTGCCACCGCGGCGCCAACCGCGAAGAAGGCAACCACAAGACCGACCGGCTGGCCTGACAGCAGCAGCGCCGCGGGCAGGTGCGCCGCGTGCCGCACTTGCTCGGTGAAGAACAATGCGAAGACGATCGCTGCCAGGCGCTCCCAGGCGAAGTACGCCAGCGTGAGCACCAATCCGAACAGCGCAATCGAGCCGGCGTTGCCGCGCCACGCGAGAAGAGCCAATGCGGAGTCCGGCGCGGCGGACTGCTCCCGCTGGCGCGACAGTGCGTACAGGGGCATCGCGACGAAGGGTGCCACCAGCAAAAAGCCGCCGAGCAGAGTTGGCGCAAGGTAGGTGGCCTCCCAGGTCGCGGTTGTCAGGGCCAGGCCTGCAAACGCAACCAGCACACCGATGCCGAGGCTCAAGCCTGGCAGGAACGCCAGATCGCGTGCGCCCAAGCGCAGCCAGGCGAAGGGCCGCATCGCGCCAACCCGGCGCACGGCGGGCGCCTCCATTGACGGCGGGAGAGATTGACTGTCGAGCGGGTGTTCCATGGCGCACACTCCTTTCGTGAAGCCCGCGCTGGAGCCAGGCGGCGTCAGCGCTACTGCCAGCATAGTCAGTCCGCGCGCGCATCGCCAGTACCTGAATCACCCGAGCTCACACCGGTGATCAGCCAGATCCATCGCGCAGAGGGCCTCCGGCCCGGAGGACGATCCTGCTCGCCGCCGACCCCGACGTGCACACGCACCATGCCTTCGGACTGTTCGAGTCACAGGTGCTTCCCGACGACGCTGATCCGAACGATGTGCATTGGCCGGCCGAAAGTCGCGGAGCCCGCAGCCGGACTGCGCGTCAAGTGGCAGATAAGCGCCTGGCGTGCCTCAACGGACCGAACCGGCAGGCGATACCCAGGTTCAAGGGGCATCGACACTGCCCTTTAGGGCAGTTGTCAACCCATCGAGGCTGCTGTCATCATCGCGCGGGCCGCTGCAACGGTGCACGGATCACGATCTTCAAGACAGAAGGGCAAACATGAAAGCGGACTTTCCTTCACTCGCGAGGTGGGCAGCGATTGCCACTGCCGCGGTGGCTTTGATTGCGGGCTGCGCCAGCAAGAACGACCCCGTGGCCCAGGCCGCGAGAGCGGACGCTGCCAAGGGCATCGCCGCGCCCAGCATCGCCGAGACCAAGACCATCGCGGAGGAGGCCTTCATCTACGGGCTGCCGCTGGTCATGAACTATGCCGTGATGTATGAATATGCCGTGGACAAGGGCGGCCCGCAATTCAAGGCGCCGTTCAACCAGATCAAGAACGAGGCTCGCGTCTACACCTACCAAGACACGGCCATCATCACGCCCAACAGCGATACCCCGTACTCGTTTGTCTGGCTGGACTTGCGCGCGGAGCCGATGGTGGTCTCGGTGCCGGCAGTGGACAAGCGGCGCTACTACTCGGTGCAGTTGATCGACGGCAACACCTACAACTACGGCTACATCGGCAGCCGTGCCACGGGCAGCGAGCCGGGCCACTACATGGTGGTCGGTCCCGACTGGAAAGGCGCGACGCCCCCCGGGATCAAGAAGGTCTTCACCGCGACCACTCCCTTTGCCTTGAGCGCCATTCGGACTCAGCTCTTCAACGCCAAGGACATGCCGAACGTGGTGAAGGTGCAGGCGGGCTACAAGGCGCAGCCTTTGTCCGCCTTCCTCAATCAGCCGGCTCCAACGGCGGCGCCGACGATCGATTTCCTCCCCGCCACCACCAAGGGGATCAAGGAGAACTACCTGGCGTATCTGGATTCCGCGCTCCGGTTTGTCCCCGAGACGCCGGAAGACCGGGATGTCCGTGCCCGGCTCGCCCGTATCGGCATCGGCCCGGGCAAGACTTTCGAATTCAAGGATCTTTCGCTGGAGCACAAGGCGGCCGTCGGTCTGGGACTGAAGGAGGGTGACGAGAAGGTGGACAAGTTCCTCGCCAGCGGCGTCAGGAATATCAACGGCTGGAACATCGGCGCGTTCTTCGGCGACGGCGCTTTCTTCAAGGGCGATTGGCTCAAGCGTGCCGCTGCGGCCAAGGGTGGGCTCTACGGGAACGATGCCGTGGAAGCGGTGTATCCGTTTACACGTGCCGACTCGAAGGGCGAGGTGCTCGACGGCAGCAAGCACAACTACACCATCACGTTTCCAGCCGGGCAACTTCCACCGGTGAACGCCTTCTGGTCGGTGACGATGTATGACGGCAAGAGCCAGTTCCTGGTCAAGAACCCGATCAACCGATACCTCGTGAATTCGCCGATGCTGTCCGCGATGAAGAAGAACGCCGATGGATCGCTCACTCTCTACGTCCAGAAAGAGTCGCCAGGCAAGGCGCTGGAATCCAACTGGCTGCCTGCACCGAACGACACCCTTTTCATGGTGATGCGCCTGTACTACCCGAAGGAAACACCGCCTTCGATCTTGCCGGCCGGCGAAGGCACGTGGAAGCCACCGGGAATCGTGGCGTCGAAGTAGGGGTTTGGAGCATGCCCTTGGAACGGGCATCTCTGATCACGCCGAGCTGCACGCAGCATCCGACGTGGAGCGTTGTGCTCACCAGCGACAGGTGATACGGTCGAATGCCGTCGTTCAACCGGGCGACACCCAAAGGAGATATTCCATGGGAGACCAAAGACGCCCCCTGCCACCGGGAGAGCCAGCGCCCGCGTTCACGCTTCCCGCGGCCAACGGCGAAGGAACGGTCTCCCTGGACAGCTTGCGCGGTCGTCCATTCCTGATCGGCTTCTATCGGGGTCTGCATTGCCCGTTCTGCCGGCGCCATGTGCTGCAGCTCGCGAGCGTGGAGCCGCCGTTGCGCGCCATGGGGGTGGAGACCCTTGCCGTCATCAACACGCAGTTGGACCGCGCCACCCTGTATTTCAAGTACCGGCCGACGCCGGTCACGCTTCTGTGCGATCCCGATTGCCTCACGCACCAGGCCTTCGGCGTGCCGCATCTCGAGTTCCTGCCTGATGGGGACAACGGCCAGCCCGAGTGGCCCTATCGCGCGAGCATGGCGCAGTTCGCCGCGGCGCGAATCAACCCCACCGGCGAGCTGTCCGCGCCGACGCAGCCATTGGAAGCCAACAGCGCCCTCAACGCCAAGGACGGGTTCGAGCTGGACGAAATCGACAGTGCCATCTTTGCGAGCCACGCCACCCAGTTGGTCGGACACTTTCTGGTCGATGCGGCAGGCATCGTCCGCTGGGTACAAATCGAGGCGGTCGATGGGCCGAACAGCCTCTCCATCTTCCCGAATGCGGCGCAGATCATCGCCGCCGCTGGCGGCCTCGGACGATGACCGACAGCGGGTGCCGGTCCATCGCCAGGTCCGTGGATCAGTCCGTTTCATGAATTCCGCGGAAGTCATTCCCTTCGAAGCCATCGTCGAGCAGTCGGTCGCCGGCATCTACGTGATCCAGGACGACCGCTTCGTCTACGCCAACAGCACCTGGGCCGCCATCGCCGGCTATGCACGGGAAGAGGTGATCGGCATGCCGCTTTCTCGCATCGTGCCGCCGGACTTTCTGAACGAGGTGCGCCAGCGGGTGCAGGCCCGCCTGCAAGGCGATCCGCCCAGCATGCACTTCATCACCCGCGGGCTGCATCGCGACGGCCATGTGGTGCTGGTGGAGGTGCACGGTTCGCGGATGGACTTTCGAGGCCGCCCGGCGGTGATCGGCGTGGGGGTCGACGTCACCGAGCGCATGCACAACGAGGCCGAGTTGCGCCGCCTGCTGGCGCAGGTGCAGGCCTTCAGCAGCCGCACGGCCGCCAGGCTCGAGGCGCAGCGCAGCGCCTTCGCGCGCGAAGTGCAAGAGGTGCTGGGCGGCATGCTGAGCAGCATCCGCACCGACGCGGCGCGCGTGCTGCACGGCGCCCAGGGCGGCGAGTTGCAAGGCCTGACCGAGCGGCTGCTGGCCCTGACGCGGCAGACGGTCGACGCCGTCGGCCAGATTGCCGCGGCCCTGGGCCCCACAATGGACACGACACCGCGGGGGCACGTCGCGCAGCCGCCGCACCGGCGCCTGAGCGCGCGCGAGCAGCAGGTGCTGCCGCTGCTGATCAAGGGCCTGTCGCACACCGAGATCGGCGCGCGCATGGGCATCAGCGGCAAGACCGTGAGTACGCATCGCAGCAACATCTTCCAGAAGCTGGGCGTGGGGAGTACGGCCGAATTGGTGCTCTACGCGGTGCGCAACGACCTGGTGCCCTGAGCCTGCTATCGCGCAGGCGCGCATTTGTCAATCAGCCGATTCCGAGGCGCAGTTGGGGATTGACCAGTAGGCCCGACCCTTCGATTGTTTCCAGAATGCTCACGTGAGCCGGCAGCGTTCCCGCGCGACAACAACAAGGAGACAACTGTGAACCTCGATCCACTGCACGCGCCGCTGGCGCGTTGGCGGCGCCTGGCCCTGGCCGGCGCGGTTTTCATCGCAGCCCTGCTGGGCCTGAGCCCGGCGCTGGCCGCCTATGACCAGCAGTTGACCCGTCAGCTCGACGCCGGGAAGATCTACGGCAAGGCGGATGCCGGCAACACCCAGGCCTTCCTGGGCGTGCCCTTTGCGCAGCCGCCGGTGGGTGCGCTGCGCTGGCGTGCGCCGCAGCCGCCGGTGCCCTGGAGCGGCTCGCGCGCGACCACCAGCTTTGCGTCCATGTGCGCGCAGGTCGGCAGCTTCTTCGGCGAGCCCGACCCGGCCACCTTCGACCAGCCGGTGGGCAGCGAAGACTGTCTCTACCTCAACGTCTGGCGGCCCAACTCCAGCGCCGACAAGCTGCCGGTGCTGTTCTGGATCCATGGCGGCAGCAACCTCAAGGGCTCGGCGCGCGAGCCGCTCTACAACGGCGCCTACCTGGCGGCCAAGGCCAACATGGTGGTGGTCACGGTGCAGTACCGGCTGGGCATGCTGGGGTGGCTCAAGCATGCGGCGCTGGCCAGCGGCGATGCCAGGGACGACTCGGGCAACTACGCCACGCTGGACCTGGTGCGCGGCCTGGACTGGGTGCGCACCAACATCGGCGCCTTCGGCGGGGATGCCAACCTGGTGACGGTGGCCGGGCAGTCGGCCGGCTGTATCAACACCTGGGGCCTGCTGCAGTCGCCCTTGGCGGCCGGCAAGTTTCAGCGGGCCTTGTGCATGTCCGGGATCCCCAATGGCTACCCGTCGGCCGTGGGCCAGCTGGCCGCCGACGATCTGGTCAACAAGTTGCTGGTCGACAGCGGCCGTGCGTCCACGCCCGAGCAGGCCGCGGCCCAGCGCCTGAGCATGAGCCCTGCCGAGGTCGCGGCGCTGCTGCGCGGCTCCACGGCGGCGCAGATCATGAAGTTCACGCCGTACCCGGTGGTGCCCGGCCACTTCACCGACGGCACGGTGATCCGCGCGAGTGGCCTGGTGGGGCTGGTGGCGGGCAACTACAACAAGATGCCGCTGATGATCGGCTCCACGCACGACGAAGGTTCGTACTTCGCCTACTCCTTCGGCATGGGCAAGCCGAGCGCTCAGGAGTACTGGCAACTGGCCAACTACGCGGCGCCCGGCACCGTCACGGTCAACGACCTGATCAAGCCGGAGTTCCAGCCGATCTACACCCAGACGCATGAGGCCATCAGCTACGCCCTGGACAACGTGATCGACAACGTCGTGCGCCTGCTGCGCCTGCAGCAGGGCGGCATCTACCGCTACAACTTCAACTGGAACGACACGCCGCAGCCCTGGAAGGACACCTTCTCGGCCTTCCACGGCATCGACATCGGCTCGCTGTTCGGCAACTTCGTCACCAGCGAGCCCAACTTCATGCACTTCGCCTGGGACGCCAGCAACGCGGCCAGCCGCCAGGCACTGTCGGACCGCTTCATCAAGCACTTCTCGACCTTCGCGCGCACCGGTGCGCCCACGCAGCTGTTCGACGGCCAGACGCCCTGGCCCGACTGGACCAACTTCACCTGCTGCGCGAAGCGCATGATCTTCGACAACACCTCGTACATGTCATCGGCCGACTACCTCTTCTTCTGGCCGCGCTACGCGCTGTTGTCGCCGCAGCAGAAAGACTATGTGTGGAAGGCGATCGACTTCAATGCGCTGCCCGCGAACGTCGATCCGCTGCGCAACGGGCCGCACTGAAGAGGAACTCCGCGGGCAATTTTCACGTAGACAATTGCCGGCCGCCGGCCTAGACTGTTTTCTACCAGTCACATTGAACGCATTCATCGTGTCCATGCACCTGTCGATTTTGAGCTTTCGCACCTTCGTTGCCGGCGAGCAGCGCGGTCGAATGATGTTGGGCAGTTAGCCCTCTCAATTCGCCAGACGCCCCCACTCAAAGGCAACGAGTTCAGCTCGTTGCCTTTTTGCATTTTTGGACCTGAATCATGTTCAATCTCAATTCCTTGACGCGGTGTTTGCTGTCCTGGCGGGCGAACGCGGGACAGCCGGACAACCTTTCGCTGTGGCATTTTTCGGCAGTCTTCGCCTGCTGCGCTTGTGTGGTCGGCTGCGACCTCACGCCAAGCGTCCTCTTCGTCGCGGATGGAAGCCCGCTTCGCCTGCTGCAACTGACCGACGCTCAGGGGGAATGCCCTGCGCCGCGCCGGGTCTGCTTCCTGGCGACTTGGGATGGACAGACAGCCCGTGGCTGCTGGGTGCGCGAGGAGGCCCACGTTCGCGTCGCTCTTTCCAATGAAGAGCGAACGGTGCCGGTGCGTGATTTTCGACCCACTGCATACGCCGAGTATCGACACGCATCCTTGAACTAGCCCCTGCGTATGCGGGCCTCGACGGAGGTTCTGCTGGGGTGGCAGGGCGTGGAGTCACTGCGGAGGTCTTGGGGCCTGCCATCACGCAGATGGATCAGGTGACCCGCAGAACGCCGCACTGGTGTCGCAGGCCATCGGCGTTTTCCGCCTCGTGCGGCCGGCGCCTGATTTATGACGGCGAGGACTTCAAGTTTTGTCTTCGCTGCCGATATCCGGACGTGGTATCGGGCCGTTGCATCGCTCAGTGCGACGCCGGCCCGTGGGCCAAGCCCTCGTCGACGCGTCTTCCTCTCAAGAAAGTAGAGCCATGAATCTGCGAAATCTCAAGATCGGTGTGCGCCTTGGCGGCGGGTTTGCTGCCATGCTGCTGCTCATGGTGTTCATCTCCGGCATCGGCATCCTGCGGCTCGATGCCGTGGCTGGGTCGACCTCCGTCATGGTCGAGGAGGCGCTGGTCAAGGAGCGCCTGGCCAACCAGTGGGCCAACCTGCTCGGCCCCAGCATCGTCCACTCCTTCGGTCTGGCGAAGGCCGCCGACCCCGAGAACGAGGCCTATTTCAAGAAGAATCTCGGCGAGGGCATTGCATCGATCAACCCGGTGCAGCAGCAGATGGACAAGCTGCTCACCGAGCCGGAAGAACGCAAGCTCTTCCAGGCCGTGGCGGACGCGCGAAAGCTGGTGCTGGAGCACCTGGCGGGCATCAACAAGCTGAAGGCCGCCGGGGATCGCGAAGGCGCCAGCAAGCTCGCCGATACGCAATACCAGGCAGCCCTGGTCGTCTACAAGCAGGCGGTGAACCATATCGCCGACGCCCAGCGTGCGCGGATCGACGTCATGGCGGGTGAGATCCAGCAGAACCACCGCAGCGGCCGGCTGATGCTGATCATCCTGTCGGGCGTGGCGGTGCTGGTCGGTGCGCTGTTCGCGTGGCGGCTGACCGTCGGCATCGTGAAGCCGATGCGTGGCGCGGTCGAACTGGCGGAGAAGGTGGCTTCCGGCGACCTCAGCACCCAGGTGAGCGCGGGCTCGCGCGACGAGGTCGGGCAGTTGCTGACGGCGCTGAAGTCGATGAACGACAGTCTGTACAAGGTGGTGGGCGAGGTGCGCAATGGCACCGACACCATCGCGACGGCATCGAGTCAGATCGCCTCCGGCAACCAGGACCTCTCGTCGCGCACGGAGCAGCAGGCCAGCTCGCTGGAGCAGACGGCGGCTTCGATGGAGGAGCTGACCTCGACGGTCAAGCAGAACGCCGACAACGCCCGCCAGGCCAACCAGCTCGCCGTATCCGCCTCGGAAGTCGCCGTTCGCGGCGGCAGCGTCGTGAGCCAGGTGGTCGACACGATGGGTTCGATCAACACCTCGTCGCGCAAGATCGTCGACATCATCGGCGTGATCGACGGCATCGCCTTCCAGACCAACATCCTGGCGTTGAACGCGGCCGTAGAGGCTGCCCGCGCTGGCGAGCAAGGTCGCGGCTTCGCCGTCGTCGCATCGGAAGTTCGCAGCCTGGCGCAGCGCTCGGCCGCGGCAGCCAAGGAAATCAAGGGCCTGATCGACGACTCCGTGGGCAAGGTCGAGGTGGGCAGCCAGCAGGTGGCCGAAGCCGGCAAGACGATGGAAGAGATCGTGACCAGCGTGAAGCGGGTGACCGACATCATGGGCGAGATCACCGCCGCCAGTCAGGAGCAGACCTCGGGCATCGAGCAGATCAACCAGGCCATCACGCAGATGGATCAGGTGACCCAGCAGAACGCCGCACTGGTGGAAGAGGCCGCCGCCGCCGCCGCATCGCTGCAGGAACAGGCGGGCAGCCTCTCGCGGGTCGTTGGCGTCTTCCAGCTGGGCGGTCCGCAACGCGCGCGCGCCTGACCCCCGTTTCCCTTTTTCCAGAGACGTCGCTCACCCGGCAGCGGGCCGCGCCTGGTCCGGTTGCGTGTAGTCGCACACCCCCTCGGGGAAAATGCGCCTGAGCTGCTCGACTTGCTGCGCACTGGGCGCCGAATTGCCATAGGTGCCGTCAGCCAGGGCCTGGTCCAGCGGCTTGAGGGTGCAGCGGTAGATGCCGCCCTCGATGGGCGCACCGGCCACGGTGCGCGACGTGCCGTAGAGCGGGAAGGCCTGCGTGCACGCGCCCGCGGGCTGGCTGTCCAGGATGCCGCCCCACACGCCGGCCCCCGCGCTCATGCGCTGGCCCTGCAGGTCGAAGCAGGCGTCCTCCGCCTCGGCAGGCTTGTTGCCGGCGATGCCGTCCGCGGGGTTCCTGCGCATGTTCGCGAGCCACTGGTCCATCACGTCGAGTGCTTGCATCGACTGGCTGGCCTTGGGCGTGCCGGGCATGGTGTTGGTGAACCACACGACCAGGTTGTCGCTGTGGCCCATCTTCTGGAGCACGCGCCGGCGCACGGCGAAGGACTGGTGGCTGTTGTGCATGTCCAGCTCGCGCTCCATGTACTGGCGATGATCGATGGCCGGTACGTCCAGGCGCCCCGTGAACACATGGCCCGAGGCGTAGGCCGCCCGCATCGCGATCGGGTCGCCCGCCGTGCGCGGTGCCGGCGCATCGGCCGCGGCCAGCCGCATGTTGCGCCGGCTCCAGGGGTCGAAATAGCCGGGCTGGGATAGCGCCTTGCCGATCTCGGCCTGCGTCGTGCCGAAGAAGGGGAAGCCTTCCTGCACCATGGCGCTCGGATGCTTCCAGCCGCCCACGTGCCAGTTCAGGTGCACGAACTCGTCCATCGCGATGTGGCCCGCCAGCAAGGACTTGAGGCCGTACTGCACGCCCACGTTGTCCCAGGTCGGCCGGGCCGCGCCGTTGGCGTCCACGCCGTAGACGTTGCGCAGGTCGTCGTAGTGGGTCCAGCGGATGGCCGCGATGTCGCTTTGCGGCTCGTACAGCTGCTGGTTGGGCGCCTGGCCGTACCAGGGGTTCATCGACAGCGGCGTGAGGCCGCGCCAGGCCGGCACGCACTCGGTCGTGCCCTTGGCGGTGCTGTAGCCCAGTGCGATCTTCAGCGGCGCGAGCGCATCGTTCACGCGCGTGTTCGGCCCGCCGTCGGGGTTCTCCTCGGCATTCATGCCCACCAGCCAGCTGCGGTTCTTGGTCACGCGCCACTTGCCGTTGGCGCGGTCGGTCGCGTCCATGTAGTGCTCCAGCAGTTCGCAGTCGCCCACGTGGATGGTCTGCGTGACCATGTCGGGGTAGCTCTGTACGGGCAGCAGGCCGTCGAGCACGCCGGGGTTGTTCTGCGCGATCATGTACTGCTGGATCGCGCCGCCCGAGCCGCCCAGGCCGACGGTGTAGAGCGGCACGCCGTAGCGCTCAATGAAGCGCTCCTTCGTCATCATCGCGGTCTCGCCGGCCAGGTTCATGTTGTAGTGCGTGCCGGTGTTGTTGCCGCTGGAGTGCACGATGGCCCAGCCGCGGCCGAGCACGTCGAGGTTCATCGAGCCGCCATGCACCGTGCCCTGGCTGTGGCCGATGGCCACGCCGCCCTGGAACCAGTACAGCAGCTTGCCGTTCCACAGCGAGGTGTCGGTCTGCGTGCCGTTGTCGGCCGCCGGCATGGGCGCCAGCATCGCGATGCTGTAGAGGAAGCGGTTGATGCTGCCGATCTCGCGCCGCACGACGAAGTCCACCGTGCGCCCGTCCGCCAGGGTCGCCTGGGCCATGTCGGACGGCCGCGAGCCGTCGGCCGGCAGCGGCATGAGCCCGCCCGCCGTGCTGCGGTACTGGTAGCTCACGAAGGTATCGATCGAGCAGTCGCGGCTGTAGCCCAGCAGGGTGCTCTGGGCATCGCGCACCGGGTAACCCGGCGGCGAGGCGCTGTCCACCCGCGGCTGCCTGCCCACCGCCCCCTGGATCGTGGTGCAGACGAAGGGCGTCTGCTGCGGCCCGGTGAACATCGGACCCGTGATCGGGTGGTTGGTCAGCGTGAGTTGGTCGCGCGGCGGGCCATTGCCGCTCCGATGGCGGACCTCCAGCGTGTTGGCCCCCAGCTTCAGGCCGCCGATCACGCCTTCGAGGCCGGCCGCGGTTTCGGCGAGCGTCACATCGAGGCGCATGCCGTTGAGCCACAGCTCGAGCTGGTCGCGCAGGCCCGGCGCGGCGCGCACCTCGATGCGCGCATCGCCGCCCGAAACGTACTCTGGCGCGCTCGACAGCACGCGCAGGCGCACGCTGTTGCCGTTCTCCTTGTCGTTGAGCACCTTCGCCTGCTGCGCGGTGCTGCTCTCGGCGCTGACTTTCGCACTGCCCGTGCCGGCGCTTGCGCCCGATCCGGAGCCTCCGCCACCGCTGCTCCCGCCGCAGGAAGCCAGCAGCACTGCACACACGGCCCATGCGGCCGCCAGACCTTTCTTGGATGTCATTGCGTCTCCTCGGGGCCCACAGGCCTTGTTGTTGTTGTTGCCAGAGCCGGACGCGCCGGCCCTGAGCCTCGGATCGTCCGCGTACGAACGCGGCGGCGCAGAGATTAGATCTTTTTGCTTCGCATGACCATAGGCCATAGGCGCTGGCTTCGAGGCCGTCCGACCTTGGACCTGGATACCTCAGAGGCGACCATGAAACACCCACCCCGTCACGTGTGCCCTGCGTCTCACGCGCTTTCCAGCCAGGCCAGTGCCTTCGCCTCCTCCGAGAAAGGGAAATGCCGCACTTCGGCCGATGTGAAGTGCCTGCCGAGCAATTCGGCCATGTCCGCAAAGTGACTGTCCGTCGCGATGGCTACGCGTTCGACCTCCTTGTGGTGTTCTCGGACGAAGCGCATGTGCGCGGCGAAGCCCCCGAAACTCTCCCACCCGGGAAAGCCCTTGGAGTGAATCAGCACGCCTCGGAGTTTTGCGTGGTCGGAGAGATAGTCATTGACCGCAGCGCCGGGACCGGCGAAATCCTCTTTGCTCAGCGGGGCGCTGGGTCTCAGCACCAAGATGCCTTCTGGCTGCTTCATCGAGTATTCGAGCATGTGATTCTCCATTGGCCCCTCACAGCAGGCCGGCAGCCGACCATTCTTGTACTGTTCGCCGGCACACACAAGGGAGCGGCGAATGACTCGGCTTCCAGGTGAAGAGGTATCGGGAACGCGAGCCCCTGATCAACCGCCAGGCGCGTCGACCTTGCGCCAGCTTGCATCTGGATTGAAGCGCGTCATGGTCTGGGGAGCGGTCTCGCCGCCGGGGCCGAGGTCCTTCTCGTACACCACGCCGTCGTGGTTGACGATGAAGCTCATCACGCCTGTGTCGCCGTAGCGGATCGGCCAGGCGATGAGGGCGAATCCGCCTCGCATGCGGTTGCCGATCACGTAGTCGTAGGCGCCACCCGGCGCGTCCTTGCCTTGAGCCTTGAGGATCTTGAAGTGGTAGCCGTGGTAGCCCTCGCCGCCTCTTTGCCCGGCATACAGAGGTCCGAGCGGACTCAGGTCCTGGCCGGTCGCGTCCGGCCAGTAGAGCCCATCGTGCCTGCCGGGAGAGCTCACGAACTTCTGCGCGTACTCGAGCACGCTGTTGCCGTCGCGGTCCTGCTGCGCGTATTCCTTCTGGGCGTCGAAGTACGCCAGCGCGGCCTGCATCGCATGGAGCTCGTTGCGGCCGATGCGACGAGTGCGCATGGCATCGACGCCCGCTCTCGGGTCGAAGCGCCAGCCGGCGGCGCTCTTCACGATGGGCACGGGCAGTGTCCAGTCTCCGGGGCCGGCGGCGAGCAGCGCCATGTCCGGCTGTTCGAGCACGACCTTGTGCTGCTTGGCCCATGCGCCGAGGAATTCATAGACGTCATCCTGATCGACGGTGCCCTCCGGCACGAAGCGCCGCCATTCGGGTCCGAGCACGCTGCGCAATGCCTCGACGTCGCTGCGCGACAGGGCATCGACGAAAGCCTGCGCCGCGGCATCGGGCGTGGGAAAGGCCTTTTGCGCGAATGAAGCGACCGAGGCGAGCGACAGCGCCACGGAGGCCGCAAGCGTCTTCAGGGATAGGGCGGCGAAGGACATCGTCCGGACTCCCGAACAGGTGGATTGCGTCATGTGGGCCTCCCATTCAGCGACGACCGCCGCCGCCGCCGCGCCCGCCGCCGCCGCCGCCGCCTCCGCCCATGCGTGCACCGCCGCCTCCGCCGGAACTCATGCGGGCGCCGCCTCCACCACCGCCCATGTGCGAACCGCCGCCACCCATCTGTGCCCCCCCGCCTCCGCCACGGTTCTGTGACATGGACTGGCGACTCGCGTCGCCGCGACTGGTCTGCTGACGGGTCTGGCCACCGACATCGCCCGAACCCCGCAATGCGTTGTCGCCGCCGCTGTGCTGCGTCCGCGACAGTCCCTGGTCGGCACCACCGCGCCCGCCCGCGCCGCCGCGGTCGCCTGCTCCGGCTCCTGCTCCTGCTCCTGCTCCGGCTCCGGCTCCGGCTCCTGCTCGATCGCCGGCCCGATCACCAGCGCGGTCACCGGCTCGGCTGCCGGCCCGGTCGCCCGCGCGGTCACCGGGGCCCGCACCCGCTCGATCGCGGCCGGTGTCTCGCGCAGCCGCCTGCGCGCGCTCGCGAGTGCCCGGGTCGTTGCGCAACTGGTTTCGGCCCTGGGCCGGGTCCATCCCGCGCTGCTGCAACTGGGATTGCGCCTGCTGGCGCTGCGCGTCACGAGCAGCCGTATCGCGTCCGCGGAAATCGTTGCGCTGGTTCGCGCCGCCGACGTCCTTGCCGAACTGTTGCCGGCTTGCCGAGTCCCGGTAGGGAACGCCGCGCCGGTTGCCCGCGTTGTGCTGGAAGTTCGTCTGGTTCGCAGCGAGTTGCCGGTTGGTGTTCACGCTGTTGTAGCGGTTCACGTTGACGTTGACGTTGCCGCCTCCCCAGTTGCAGTTGCCCCAGAGCGCCGCCGTGGCGGCGACACCGATACCGAAGGCGATGCCCGTCGCCAGCGCCGCGCCGGGGTAGTAGCCGCCGTAGTAGCCATAGTAGTAAGGCGCCGGCGGGTAGTAGTAGGGCGGATAGGCCGGATAGGGCCAGGCGCCATACACCACGGTCGGGTCGTACGCCGGCACATACACCACCTCCGGGTTGGTGGGCTCGATCTTGATGATCGTCTGCTGCGTCTGGGGCTCCTGCTCGACGATCACCTTCTGCTGCTCGGTGCTCTTGAGGCTGCCTGTCTTCTGGGCCTGGCCGCGCAGTCGCTGGGCGGAGTCGAGAACGTCCTTGGACGAGGCGAGGAAGGCATCGCCCAGGTTCTGCACCCAGTCAGGCTGATCGCCCATCGTCTGCAGCACCTGCGGGAATGCCACGAGCGACTGCACGCTCGGGTCCCAGGGCTGGTTCGCGACCATCTTCAGCGCCGCATCGCCCTTCTGGGTCGGATTCGCCTTCGACCATTTGGCCGCATCGGCGACGTCGGCCGGATAGGTCGAGGCCATCAGAACCTGCGACAGCAGTTCGTCCGGATACAGCGCGATGGGCGCCATCATCTGGTCGAGCTGCTCCCTGGAGAAGTTCGGCGGTGACTGCGCGCCCGTCAGGGCCGGGAGCAACGAAGCGGCGAGCATCACGGCACGCACGAATCGGATGGTCATTGCACGCATATTCCCTCCAGAGATCCAAGATGTTCGCTCTCGACCGAACCAGAAACGGCGAGACGCCTCTGACACGACGCTGGGGAAAATTGTCTGCCCATCACGCATGCTTGTGAATTGACGTTTGTCAGTTCCTGGACCGGCGGCAGGCACATGGATCGGCCGGTGACGTGGCAATTCGTCTTGATCGACTCGAGTTTCCGGGCGGGCTTCGGCTTCGGCCCAAACCGCGGCCCTCGTACCGAAATGCAACGTCGGTATTTGCCCTCGCCCCTCTGGTTGTGGCGTACGCTGCGGCCATCGACAATTCAACCTTGCCTGCGCTACTACCCACAACCTACTGGAGGTCGCAATGCAGATGATGAAAGCCGCAGTGGTCCATGAGTTCGGCAAGCCGCTTGTGATCGATGAAGTGCCGGTGCCGGAGGTGGTGCCGGGTCAGGTGCTGGTGAAAGTGGCGGCCTCGGGCGTCTGCCACACGGACCTGCACGCCGCCGACGGCGACTGGCCGGTCAAGCCATCGCCGCCCTTCATTCCCGGTCACGAAGGCGTGGGGCATGTGGCGGCCGTGGGCGCCGGCGTGAAGCATGTGAAGGAAGGCGACCGCGTCGGCGTGCCGTGGTTGCACACCGCCTGCGGCCACTGCGAGCACTGCATCACTGGCTGGGAAACCTTGTGCGATGGGCAGCAAATGACGGGCTACACCGTCGACGGAGGCTATGCGGAATATGTGCTGGCCGACCCAGGCTACATCGGGCACCTGCCGGCCAATCGCGGCTTCTCCGAGCTCGCGCCCATTCTCTGCGCCGGGGTCACGGTCTACAAGGGGCTCAAGGTGCTCGACTGCAAGCCAGGCGACTGGGTGGCGATCTCCGGTGTCGGAGGGCTGGGCCATCTGGCGGTGCAGTACGCCAAGGCTATGGGCTTCCATGTGGCGGCGGTGGACATCGACGATGCCAAGCTCCAATTGGCCAAACAAGTAGGAGCGGACATGGTGGTCAACGCTACCCATGCCGATCCGGCCAAGGAGCTTCAGCGCGAACTGAAGGGCGCGCACGGCGTACTCGTCACGGCGGCCTCGCGCGCCGCCTTCTCGCAGGCGCTGGGCATGCTGCACAAGCGGGGAACGATGTCGATGGTCGGATTGCCGCCGGGCGACTTCGGCCTGCCTATCTTCGATATGGTGCTCAACGCAAAGACGGTGCGCGGCTCTATCGTGGGCACTCGCAAGGACCTGCAGGAAGCGCTGGCCTTTGCCGGCGAGGGCAAGGTGCATACCGTGTACAGCGAGGACCGCATCGAGAACATCAACCTGATCCTCGATCGCATGCGCAAGGGCGAAATCGAGGGTCGGGTGGTGCTACGGCTCACCGACGAGCCGTAGTGGCGCGCGCGCAAACGCATTGAGGATGCGCTGGGGGCCGCCGCAAGCCTTCAGCCCACCGACCCCGGCGGCATCAACACCTCCCGCTGCGCCACGACGGTCTCGCGCAGGAAATCCCACACCACCTTCATGCGCGCGAGATGCCGCGTCTCGGCCGGCACCGACATCCAGAAGGTGCGCGTGAAGCTGGCCTCGGCCGGCAGCAGCCGGCGCAGCGACTTGTCGCGCCCCGCGATGAAGGCCGGCAGCACCGCGATGCCGGCACCGGCCAGGGCGGCCTGGTGCTGCGCGAGGATGCTGGTGCTGCGCAGCGCGAACGAATCGGGCTTGTAGAGCTCGTCGAGATACTGCAGCTCCTTGCTGAACAGCAGGTCGTCCACGTAGCTGATGAAGGTGTGGCCGCGCAGGTCTTCGCGGGTGCGGATCGCGCCGCGCCGCGCGATGTAGTCCTTCGATGCGTAGAGGTGCAGCACGTAGTCGGTGAGCTTGGTCACCACCACGGGCCCGCGCGCCGGGCGTTCGAGCGAGATCACGATGTCGGCCTCGCGCCGCGACAGGTGCACCAGGCGCGGCATGGCGAGCAGGTCGATCACGAGCTTGGGGTGCGCTTGTGCGAACAGCGCCAGCTTCGGCGCCAGCACGACGGTGCCGAAGCCTTCGGTCGCGCCGATGCGCACCAGCCCCGACAGACCCTCTTGCGATCCCGGCGCGGCGCTCTCGACGGCCAGGAAGGCGTTTTCCATCGATTCGACCTGCGGCTGCAGCCGCCGGCCGGCCTCGGTCAGGCGATGGCCGTCGGCTTCGCGCGAGAAGAGGGCGGTGCCGACCTGCTTTTCGAGCGCCTGGATGCGCCGCGCCACGGTCGTGTGGTCGACCGCGAGCCGGCGGGCCGCGCCCACCAGCGTGCCCGAGCGCGCCAGCTCGAGGAAGAAGCGCAGGTTGTCCCAATCCATGATCTGCAATTATGCAGATCGGAGGTGCGAATTTGTCTATTGCCATCGCAAAAGTGCAAAGCTAGCATCACCCTGCTGCACCCCTATTCCCCAAGGAGACAAGTTCACATGGACGCCACCACCACGCCCGCGACCCAGGTCGCCACCGTCAAGCTGCTCATCGGCGGCAAGTTCGTCGAGTCGAAGACCACCGAGTGGCGCGACATCGTCAATCCGGCCACGCAGGAAGTGCTCGCCAAGGTGCCGTTCGCGACGCCGGCCGAGGTCGATGCCGCAGTCGCTTCCGCCAAGGAGGCCTTCAAGACCTGGCGCAAGACGCCGATCGGCGCACGGGCCCGCATCTTCCTCAAGTACCAGCAACTGATCCGCGAGAACATGGCCGAACTGGCCGCGATCCTCACGGCCGAACAGGGCAAGACCCTGCCGGATGCCGAGGGCGACGTGTTCCGCGGCCTCGAGGTGGTCGAGCACGCGGCCTCCATCGGCAACCTGCAACTCGGCGAGCTGGCCAACAACGTCGCCAACGGCGTCGACACCTACACGCTGCTGCAGCCGCTGGGCGTCTGCGCCGGCATCACGCCGTTCAACTTCCCGGCCATGATCCCGCTGTGGATGTTCCCGATGGCGATCGTCACCGGCAACACCTTCGTGCTGAAGCCCTCTGAACAAGACCCGATGGTCACGATGCGCCTGTGCGAACTCGCGCTCGAAGCCGGCATTCCGGCCGGCGTGCTCAACGTCGTGCACGGCGGCGAGGCGGTGGTCAACGCGATCTGCGATCACAAGGACATCAAGGCGATCTCGTTCGTCGGCTCGACCAAGGTCGGCACCCACGTCTACAACCGCGCCACGCTGGCCGGCAAGCGCGTGCAATGCATGATGGGCGCGAAGAACCACGCCATCGTGATGCCCGACGCCAACAAGGAGCAGACCCTCAATGCGATCGCCGGCGCGAGCTTCGGCGCCGCGGGCCAGCGCTGCATGGCGGTGTCGGTCGCGGTGCTGGTCGGCGAGGCCCAGAAGTGGGTGCCTGAACTGGTCGAGAAGGCCAAGACGCTGAAGATCGGCGCCGGCACCGAGAAGGGCGTCGACGTCGGACCGCTGGTGTCCTGCGCGGCCTATGAGCGCGTCAACGGCCTGATCGAACGCGGCGTGGCGGACGGCGCAACGCTGGCGCTCGACGGCCGCAAGCCGACGGTGCCCGGCTTCGAGAAGGGCAACTTCGTCGGCCCGACGGTGTTCGCCGACGTCAAGCCCGGCATGGTCATCTACGAGCAGGAAATCTTCGGCCCGGTGCTGTGCCTGGCGAACGCCGACAGCATCGACGATGCGATCGAGATGATCAACGCCAACCCGAACGGCAACGGCACCGCGATCTTCACGCAGTCGGGCGCTGCGGCGCGCCGGTTCCAGGAAGACATCGACGTCGGCCAGGTCGGCATCAACGTGCCGATCCCGGTGCCGGTGCCGATGTTCTCGTTCACGGGTTCGCGCGCCTCCAAGCTCGGCGACCTGGGTCCGTACGGCAAGCAGGTGATCATGTTCTACACCCAGACCAAGACGGTGACCGAACGCTGGTTCGACGACAGCACCGCCCACGGCCTCAATACCACGATCAGTCTCAAGTGAGCTTAAGCTCGCCCCCAGGTTGCCCGCACTTCGTGTCGGGCGCCCACCCCCTGCCGGGGGCAACACCAGCGGCCCGGCGAAGCCGGTTCCGCGGTGGCACTGTTGCTCCCCCCCAGGTTGGGCTCACTTCGTGTAGCCCGCCCACCCCCCTGCCGGGGGCAACACCAGCGGCCCGGCAAAGCCGGTTCCGCGATGTTTCCCGATTAGGCTGTGAGCTTTTCGTCGGTTGCCATGAACTTTGAACTTTCGGAAGAGCAGCGCGCCTTTGCCCAGACGGCGCGCGACTTTGCACTGAACGAATTCGCGCCGCATGCGGCGCGCTGGGACGCCGAGGCGATCTTCCCCAGGGAAGCGATCGCCAAGGCCGGCGAGCTCGGCTTCTGCGGGCTCTATGCGCCCGAGAGCATCGACGGCCTGGCGTTGCCGCGCCTCGATGCGACGCTGGTGTTCGAGGAGATGGCCGCGGTCGACCCATCGACCACGGCCTTCATCACGATCCACAACATGGCGACCTGGATGCTCGGCACCTGGGGCGGTCCCGCGGTGCGCGCGCAGTGGGGCGCGGCGCTGACCAGCGGGCGCAAGCTGGCCTCGTATTGCCTGACCGAACCCGGCGCGGGATCGGACGCCGCATCGCTCAAGACGCGGGCTGAATTGCAGGGCGGCGAGTACGTCATCAACGGCGGCAAGGCCTTCATCTCGGGCGCCGGGTCGACCGATGTGCTGGTGCTGATGGCGCGCACCGGCGGCGGCGGCGCGGGCGGCATCTCGGCCCTGGCGGTGCCGGCCGATGCGCCCGGCATCCGCTACGGCAAGAAGGAGCACAAGATGGGCTGGAACAGCCAGCCCACGCGCACCATCGATTTCGACAACGTGCGGGTGCCGGCCGAGAACCTGCTGGGCAGCGAGGGCGAAGGCTTCCGCATCGCGATGAAAGGACTCGACGGCGGGCGCATCAACATCGCGACCTGCTCGGTCGGCGCGGCGCAGGGTGCGCTCGACGCGGCCCGGCGCTACCTGCACGAGCGCCAGCAGTTCGGCAAGCCGCTCGCGAGCTTCCAGGCGTTGCAGTTCAAGCTGGCCGACATGGCGACCGAACTGGTGGCCGCACGCCAGATGGTGCGGCTGGCCGCGAGCAAGCTCGATGCCGGCCATGCCGACGCCAGCACCTATTGCGCGATGGCCAAGCGCTTCGCGACCGATGCGGGCTTCAATGTCTGCAACGACGCGCTGCAACTGCACGGCGGCTACGGCTACCTGAGCGAATTCCCGCTGGAGCGGCTGGTGCGCGACGCGCGCGTGCACCAGATCCTCGAAGGCACCAATGAAATCATGCGCGTGATCGTCGCGCGCAAACTTCTCGAAGGCGATTGCGATATCCGATGACTGACTCCGTCGTTCTCTTCAAAGAAATCCAGGCCGCCAACGGCAAGCGCTTCGGCGTGGCCACACTCAACGCGCCGGCTTCGCTCAATTCGCTGTCCGTCGCGATGGTGCGGCTGCTGACGCCGAAACTGCGCGAATGGGCGGCCGATGCGAACATCGTCGGCGTGCTGCTCGATGCGGCCGGCGAAAAGGCCTTCTGCGCCGGCGGCGACCTGCGCCAGCTCTACCAGACGCTGCTGGACTGCGGCCCCGAGCGCAACGGGTACGCCGAGCGCTTCTTCGGCGAGGAATACGAGCTCGACGATCTGATCCACAACTTCCCGAAGCCCTTTCTCTGCTGGGGCCACGGCATCGTCATGGGCGGCGGCGTCGGCCTGATGGCCGGTGCCTCGCACCGCGTGGTCACGGCGCAGAGCCGCGTCGCGATGCCCGAGATCAACATCGGCCTGTACCCCGATGTCGGTGGCAGCTGGTTCCTGCGGCGCATGCCCGGGCGGGTCGGCCTGTTCCTCGCGCTGACGGCCGCCCCGCTCAATGCCGCGGACGCGCTCTTCTGCGGCCTGGCCGATCTGCTGGTGCCGCACGAGAACAAGGCGCAGGTGCTCGAGGCGATCGCCTCGGCCCCATGGCAGGCGGAATCGCAGGCCGACCGTGCCACGCTGTCCCGCGTGCTGGCACAGGCCGGCGAGGGCGCCGCGTTGCCCGCCTCGAAGCTGCGCGAGCACTTCGACACGATCAATGCGCTGATGGCGGGCGACGACCTGCTCGACATCGCCAGGCGCCTGCGCCATCTGCAAAGCGACGACCCATGGCTGCAGACCGCGGCGAAGACCTTCGCCAAGGGCGCACCGAGTTCTGCGGCGCTGAGCTTCGCCCTCTGGCAGCGCGTGCAGCGCATGTCGCTGGCCGAGGTGTTCCGGCTCGAGTACTGGGCCTCGCTGGGTTTCTGTGCTCACAAGGACTTCGCGGAGGGCATCCGCGCCGTTCTGATCGACAAGGACCGCAACCCGAAGTGGAACCCCGCCACGCTCGAGGAGATCACGCCGGCCTTCGTCGAAGACCATCTGCGCCCGCGCGGCGAGATGGCGCCCGAGCTGGTCGGGCTGACCTGAACACGAACACGCATTTCCACAAGAACGGAGACACGACATGAAGATCGCATTCATCGGCCTGGGCAACATGGGCGGCCCGATGGCCCTCAATCTGCAGAAGGCCGGCCACACGCTGAGCGCCTTCGACCTCTCTGCCGAGGCCTGCAAGAAGTTCGCGGCCGAGGGCCTGCCCATTGCCGCCTCGGCCGCCGCATCGGTGGCCGGCGCCGAGGTGGTGATCAGCATGCTGCCGGCCAGCGCGCACGTCGAAGGGCTCTACCTCGGCAGCGACGGCCTGCTCGACAAGATCGCCCCCGGCACGTTGGTGATCGACAGCAGCACCATCGCGGCCGCGACCTCGCGCAAGCTGGCCGAGGCGGGCGCCAAGCGCGGCGTGGCGGTGATCGATGCGCCGGTGTCGGGCGGCACCGGCGGCGCCATCGCGGGCACGCTGACCTTCATGGTCGGCGGCTCGGAGGCCGACCTCGAACGGGCCCGTCCGGTGCTCGAGAAGATGGGCGCCAACATCTTCCACGCGGGTGCCGCGGGCGCCGGCCAGACCGCCAAGATCTGCAACAACATGCTGCTCGGCATCCTGATGATCGGCACCTCCGAGGCGATCGCGCTGGGCGTCGCCAACGGGCTCGATCCGAAAGTGCTATCGGAGATCATGCGGCGCAGTTCGGGCGGCAACTGGGCGCTCGAAAAGTACAACCCGCTGCCGGGCGTGATGGAAAACGCGCCGGCCTCCAAGGGCTATGCGGGCGGCTTCGGCACCGACCTGATGCTGAAGGACCTGGGCTTGGCGCAGGAGAACGCGGCCGCGGTGCGCGCTTCGACGCCGCTGGGCGGACTGGCGCGCAACCTGTATGCCGCACACAGCCTCGGCGGCCATGGGGCGCTGGACTTCTCGAGCGTGATCAAGCTGGTGCAGGCGAAGCCGGTCTGAGCGGGCCCCCAGCGCCCTCAAGCAGGGCCTGCAGGTCGGTGGCCGGCCTTCAATAGCCCAGCGTCGGGTTGCGCCGGGCCTGGTCGCGCCGGCGATCCTCGCGCACGGCGTCGCAGCGCGGATGGCGCGTGTACGCCGGCTGGTCGCAATGCGCGGCCTCGCAGCGCGCGGCGGAGAAGAAGTTGAGGTTTTCGCAGCCGCGCCGAGGATCGAGGGCCGCCCTGGGCGTCGGCATGGCGACGCGCGGCGGCTGGCGGTGCAGGGGCGGCGCGGGCGCTGTCGTCGGCGCGGCCGAGCCTGGCGGCGCTGCAGGCGGGTCGGCGCCCACCTCCGACTCGCCCGCCGCCAGCGACGACGGCAGCGGCACGGGTTCCGGATCCTGGGGGGCTTGCTGCCGCGCAGACGCCGCGGGCGCGGGTGGTGCGACCACGGCCTGCGCGGCGTCGAACGCGTGCGGCGGTGGGACCTTGCGCGTCACATAGGCGACCCAGCCCCCGAAGCCGAGCGCGGTGGCGAGCAGCAGCAGCCCGAGGCCGGTCCAGAAGCCACGCGCTTCGGCCGGGTGCGCGGCCTGGGCCTGCCGGGCACCCGGCTCCGGCGAGCCGGTCAACCTTTTCGACCGCACGGCATCCAGCAGGGAAGGCCCGGTGGCGGCGAAGCGGGGCAGCTTGCGGGCACAGCCGTGGCAGAAATTCGCGGCGTCGCGGTTCTCGGTTTGGCAAGTGGCGCAGATCACCGGCATCGGAACTCCTCGGTTGGCGGGGGCAAGCCGTACTTTCCACATTCGGCCGCTTGATGTCTGCCAGCCGGCGCCTACGTGGTCCGGCACCGCCGGTGCCGGTCGTAGACTTGCAAGCCTGTGCCCCACTTCCGACTTCGGACGCTCGCCATGAACCGATCGACCCTTTCCGCCATCTCGATGGGCCTGGCGCTGGCCCTCGCTGCACCGGTGCTCGCCGACACCCTCAAGAAGCCCCAGCTCGACCGCCTCGCCGCGGCCCAGCAGGCGGCGCCGTCGGCGAGCTTTCGCGCCTTCCTGGCGCAAGCCGCGAAGGCCGATCCCAAGCTCCGGCCGAGCATTGCGGCCTATGAAGCGAAGCGGCCGCTCTCGGGAGACGACCTGACGCAGATCGCGCGCCTGCTCGGCCTCTACAACCGGCTGCACAACCAGAAGGCCGTGCTCGCGTCGATCGAGGCGATGGTGGCGATTCCGACCGTTCGCGACGACAAGGTGCCGCCGCACGAGAGCCCGCAGATCATCGAGTTCGGCCGCCTGATCGAGAAGATGGCCAAGGACTTCGGGCTGCAGTACCGCAATGTCGACAACCGGATCTTCGAGGTCAAGCTGCCGGGCCGCGGCCCCGACGAGTTCGGCATCCTGACCCACGCGGATGTCGTGCCGGCCGTGGCCGACGAGTGGGTGCTCGACGACGGCACCCGGCTCGATCCCTTCAAGATGACGCGCGTGGGCGACACGCTGTACGGGCGCGGCACCATCGACGACAAGGGCTCCATCGCCGCGGTGCTGTATGCGATGAAGACGGTGAAGGAAAGCGGGCTGCCGCTGGCCCGCACCATCCGCCTGATGATCGAGACCACCGAGGAGACCGGCGGCGACGCCATGAAGTACTACCGGGCGAAGACGCCGCTGCCCGAATACAACATCGTGCTCGACAGCAAGTACCCGGCGGTGGTCGCCGAGAAGGGCTCGGGCGCCCTGAAGGTCTTCTTCCCGGTCGAGGACGCGGACGGCAGCGGCGCGGTGCGCACGGCCATCACCGCGATGGCCGGCGCGTCGGCAGCCAACGCGGTGCCGCAGACCGCGACCGCCACGCTGAAGGGCGGCGATCTGGCGCAGGTGGCGACGAGGCTGGAATTCGTCAAGGGGCCGTTCCTCCAGAAGTACGAAAGCCAGGGCGGCAGGTTCGGCATCGACATCGCGAAGGGCGCCGACAGCATCGAGGTGAAGGTCACGGGCGTGTCGGCGCACGGCTCGCGCCCCGAGGAGGGCATCAACCCGCTGCCGCGGCTCGCGCTCTTCCTGCAGGAGTCCGGCGTCGTGACGGCGGGCAATCACTACACCAAGGCCGTCAGGTACCTGGTCGATCTCTATGGCACGGGCTACCTCGGCGAAAAGATGGGCGTGGGCTACA
This sequence comes from Variovorax sp. P1_G12, assembly GCF_056405555.1. Classification (NCBI taxonomy): domain Bacteria; kingdom Pseudomonadati; phylum Pseudomonadota; class Betaproteobacteria; order Burkholderiales; family Comamonadaceae; genus Variovorax; species Variovorax sp. P1_G12. Next base: position 104,579 of record NZ_JBFUBW010000005.1, read on the forward strand.
AGGACGACTTCATGGGGCCGCTCACGATGTCGCCCAACCTGATCCGCGAGAAGGACGGCAGGCTCGAAGTGACCGCCAATGTGCGGATGCCGCGCGGCAGCACGCCCGACCAGCTGACCGCCAGCATCAAGGAAAAGATCAGCGCCTGGGCCGCGGCGAGCCAGGCGCGGGCCGAGATCGACTACCAGCAGGGCGACTGGATGGCGCGCGATCCCAAGGGCGCGTGGCTGTCGACGCTGCTGAACATCTTCGGCGACACAACCGGCCTCGAAGCCCTTCCGGTGCCGACCGCGGGCAGCACCACCGCCAAGCTGATGCCCAACGCGATCAACTTCGGCCCGGCCATGCCGGGCAAGAAGTACACGGCGCACAACGCCAAGGAATACAAGGAGATCGCGGACCTCGATGCGGACATGCAGATGTTCACCGAGATGCTGGTGCGGATCGGGAACCTGAAGACGATGCAGTAGCCGGGCCGGGTGGGCGCCCTCAGATTTCGCGCCCCAGGCCCTGCGCGTGCAGCACGGCCTTCAGGCGCCGCACCTCGTGCTCCAGGTCGAGGATCAGCGCCGCCGCCTCGAGGCCGACGCCGAAGTCGCGCTCGAGGCGCCGGGCTTCGAGCGCGGATTGCAGGTCTGCGCCGTGGAAGCGCCAGTCGTCCGGCCGKTCGGCCGGCGTTTGCGATTCGATGATGCCGACCTCCACCAGTTGAACCACCCATTCGATCTGCGCGCCGCAGGCATGCGCGAGTTCGTTGGCGGCCAGGGGGTGCGAGGCGCTCAGGGTCGTGATGGACACAGAGGAAGTCATGATCGTCACACTCCGAGATGGCGGCGCGGATCGAAGGGCGCGGCCTGTGCGAGTTGCTCATAGGCCTTGCGCGCGGCCTCGGTGCTGGCCGGGGGCAAGGCGATCTCCAGCAGCAGATACAGATGGCCCGGCGGCTTGCCGGGCAGGCCGCGCTCCTTCAGGCGCAGCTTGAGTCCGTTGCGCGCATTGGGCGGCACCGTCACTTCGACCACGCCGCCGCCCGGCGTCGGCACCTTCACCTGCGCACCGAGCGCGCCTTCGGTCGGCGTGATCGGCAGCGTCATGTAGAGGTCGCGGTCCTCGATCCGGTACAGCTTGTGCGGCGAGATGCGCACTTCGAGATACAGGTCGCCCGCAGGCTCGCCGCCATGTCCGGGCATCCCCTGGCCGGCGAGGCGGATGTACTGGCCCGGGCGGACGCCGGCCGGGATCTTCACGCTGAGCGTGCGGGTCTTGAGTTCGGGGCGGCCATGGGCGTCGATCTCCTGCGAGCGCAGGGAGATCTCGCGCTCGGCGCCGTTGAGCGCATCCTCCAGCGTGATCTCGATCGCGGCGTGGTGGTCTTCGCCGCGCGCGCGGTAGTGGCGGCGCTCGGCGCCGCGACGCTCGGCGGCGCCGAACACCGACGAGAAGAACTCGCTGAAGTCCGCATGGTCGGCCGGGCCCTGGTTCGGGCCGCGATGGAACTCGAAGCCTTCGTCCCAGCCGGGCGGCGGCTGGAAGCTGCCGTCGGGCCTGCCGCCGCGCGCCACGTGGTCGGCAAGCTGGTCGTAGGCGGCGCGCTTCTCCTTGTCGCGCAGCACGTCGTTGGCCTCGTTGACGTCGCGCATGCGCAGCTCGGCGTCGGCTTCCTTGCTGACATCCGGGTGGTACTTGCGCGCCAGCTTGCGGTAGGCCTTGCGCACCTCGTCCTCCGAGGCTCCGCGCTCGAGGCCGAGTGTCTTGTAGTAGTCCTTGAAGTCCATGGTGGATCCGCGAAGTGGGCTTCAGGCGATGGCGGCGCCGCCGTCGACCTGCTGCAGCAGTGATCTGACACGCCATGCGGCGCCGTCCCGTTCGAAGCGCAGCGGCTGCGCGTTGCCCATCAGGCCCAGGTCGACCGGCACGCCGAGCAACGCCGCCAGCACGTAGAGCGAGCCGCCGTGCGCCACCACCAGCACCGGCGCCGGCTGCGCCAGCGCCTGCTCGAGCGCGGCGCGCTTTCGCTCGACGAACTCGGGCAGGGTCTCGCCGCCCTCGGGCGCGCAGGCCCAGTCGATGTGGGCGGAGGAGCTGCCGATCAGCGCGCCGAAGTGGCGCTCGCGCAGCCCCTCATGCACCAGCGGCGCGATCCCGTGCGGTGCCGATACGGTGTGCGCGGTGGTCAGCGCGCGATGCACGTTGCTGCTGACGATGCTGCGGATCGGCTCGCCGGCCAGCAGTTCGGCGGCGCGTGCCGCCTGCTGCAGGCCCAGTGCGCTGAGCGGCTCGTCGGCCGCCTGGAAGATGCGGCGCGCATTGCACTCGGTCTGGCCGTGGCGCAGGAAATAGAAATGGTCGCAGGCCGGGGCGAGCGGATGCGCTTCGGCGAGGGTGGCGAGCAGGCGGAGGCCGGGATTCATCGATTTCGGGTCTCGGGGTGAAGGGTTACAGCAGCCACTCGAACGGCAGCGTCTCGAGCAGTTCGATCCACGCCCGCTTGAGCGCGCCGGCGCCGGGCTCGGTGGTGTAGCGGGTCTCGCCCTGCGGGGTGCGGTCGATCCATTCCATGCCATGCCCATCCGGCTGGATGCGCACTTCGTAGGCCTTGGCCGGGACCGCGGTGTCGAGTTGCTCGGCCAGTCGGCTCGAGAGTTGCGGGCTGTCGATGATCACGCCCATCTCGGTGTTGAGCCGCGCCGACCGCGGGTCGAGATTGAAGGAGCCGACGAAGATCCGCTCGCGATCGACCGCGAAGGTCTTCGCGTGCAGGCTGGCGGCCGAACTGCCGGAGCTGCCGCTTCCCGGCAGGCCCCGGGCCTTGCTGTCTTCCTTGTCCGGCGGCGGCACCGCGTCGCCCGGCTTCAGCTCGTAGACCTGGACGCCGCCTTCGAGCAGTTCCTTGCGGTACTTGGAGTAGCCGGCATGGACCGGGCTGACGTCGGTCGCCGCCAGCGAGTTGGTCAGCACGCGCACCTTCACGCCCGATCTGGCCATCGTCACCAGCGACCGGGTGCCGTCCTTGCCGGGCACGAAGTAGGGCGACACCAGGTCCAGCTCGCGCCTAGGATGGCCGAAGGCCGCCTCGAGCTGCGGCGACATCTGCAGGTCGCGGCGATCGGTCGGCTCCAGCACCTTGGCCGGGTTGTCGTGGATCACGTGCGCAGTGGTCCAGTCGAGCGTGAGCCGGCCATCGTCGAGTTCGCGCACCAGCGGGGTCTGGCGCACCGCCTCGCGGTAGCGCAGCGCCTGGGGGTCCTGGTGCAGGGTGTCCCATCCCGCCTGCAGTTCGGCGCGGGCGTTCGCGGGCGGCGGTGCGAGCAGGCGCGCGGCCGGGTAGGCCGAGGCGCTGTTCCAGTACAGGTCGAAGGCGCTGGAGACCTCGCGCACCACGGGCCCGACCGCCATCACGTCGAGGTCCTGGAAGCCCAGCTCCATGTTGGCGCCGAAGTACTCGTCGCCGATGTTGCGGCCGCCGACGATCGTCAGCTGGTTGTCGGCGGTGAAGGACTTGTTGTGCATGCGCCGGTTGACGCGCGAGAAATCGAAGGCGAAGTCGCTGACCCGGAAGCCCCGGTTCGCGAACGGATTGAAGAGGCGGATCTCGATGTTGGAATGGGCGTCGAGTGCGGCCAGGGTCGTGTCGAGCCCGCTGGTGTTGGCATCGTCGAGCAGGATGCGCACGCGCACGCCGCGCTCGGCGGCCTCCCAGACGGCCTGCCACATCAGCTTGCCGGTGATGTCGTTGCGCCAGATGTAGTACTGCAGGTCGAGGCTGCGATCCGCATGGCGCGCGAGCAGGATGCGGGCGGCGAAGGCATCTTCCGCCGCCGCCAGCGCATGGATGCCGGAGCGTCCGGGATGGGCCGACACGGCGGGGCCGAAGGCCTTGGCCAGTCGGGTATCGCTCGTGCTGGCGACGGCCTGGGTCTCGGTCCGGTCGACGTTCGCGGGCAGGCTGGAGCAGCCCGTGACGAGCAAGCCGAAGAGGAAGACGATGAGGACGCGTGATGCAAAGGTGGACACGGCGCGTTTCCCGCAAAGAGTTCGGCCATTCTAGGCAGATCGGGGCCGGGCCCTGGCGCCGCTACAGCTTGGGAATGTGCAGCGTCTTGCTGACCATCAGCGTGCCCGAGAGCCCGAACAGCAGGCCGAGCGGGTGCAGCACCCAGGGCCCGATCATCCAGGCGCCGCCCCAGATCGCATCGCCGATGCGGCCCTGCCAGGCAGCCAGCGCCAGCACGCCGACCAGGACCACGCTGGTCGGAATCGGCGTGCCCTCGAAGTACTTGACCTTGTCCGCGCCCTCGGAGAGCGCTTCGGCCGTGACGTTGTAGCGCGCCAGGCGGCTGACGCCGCAGCAGACGAAATAGATCAGCAGCACGCAGTCCCAGCCACCGTCCAGGCCGGCGGCGAAGGCCAGGGCGGCCGGCAGCACGCCGAAGGAGATCACGTCGGCCAGCGAGTCGAGTTCGCGGCCGAGCGCCGAATGGGTCTGGCGCCAGCGGGCGATGCGGCCGTCGAAGACGTCGAACACGAACGCGGCCGGCGCCAGCGCCGCCGCCCAGAGGAAGTGCGCGAGCGACTGGCTGCGCATGTAGGCCATCGCGAGAAAGATGGCGCCGACGCCGCAGGCCGCGTTGCCGAGCGTGAACGCATCGGCCAGGTGGAAGCCGCGGATCATCGAGAAATGCTTGCGCGCGGGGGCGGGGGCTGGAGTGGGCATGGTGGCTTCCGTGGACAAACTGCGACGCACCCGAGCGTAACCGGGCGGACGCGGGAAGGCGCATTCCGATGCCGCGCGGGAGGCCGGTTCCGCCAGGCCCCTCCGCGCCCGGTCTTGCGCGCTCAATAGGCCAGCTGCAGCGGCGCACCCACGCGCTGGGCCTCGATGTCGGCGCGGTGGAAGGGCAGCGGATGCCATTTCTTGGCCGAGAACAGCGGCAGCTGGTCGTAGGCGTGCGGCGACGCCGGATCGCTGCTCTGGCCATAGGTCAGCAGGCCTTGCGCCACCGGGCCGCGCTCGTCGAAGCCCACGGTCTGGATGTAGCTGCTGCCGTAGTTGATGTTGTAGCCCTTCGGGTCGAGCGTGGCCTGGCCCTGGCTTTCCACCTTGTTGAGCACGCCTTCGAACTCGTCGCCGCCGGGGATCGTGACCTTCTGCCCGCGCACCATGCGCGTCTGCACCTCGGCCAGCGGAGCGTCGACCGTGAAGCCGGCCACGCGCACGATGCCGACCGCATCGCCGAGCGCCTTGAAGACGGCATCGCGCGTGGCCGGCGTGGCCATCTCGAGGCCGCTGGGCGTGACCACCGGACGGGCCGGATCGAAGGGCACGCGCCAGACCTTCGGCACCTCCTTGGCCTTGCGCCAGAATTCGCGGAACAGCGGCGCGCCCTTGGAGGCGCTGTTGCTGGTCCGGTCCCAGGCCGCGAGCACGCGGCAGCCCTGCGCCTGGTCCGGCGTTAGCGCCGCGGCGTTGGCGCCGCAGGCCGCGGCAAGATCGTCCATCACCAGCATGCCGGCGAGGTTCCTGTCGCGGAAGATCACGCTGCGCAGCTCGGCGCCGCCCATCTTGTTGCCCGCGAGGCCGTCGCTGCCGGCGAGCCGGCTCTCGATTTCCATGATGCCGCTGCGGGTGCGCAGCCGCTGCGTCGTGCCCGTGAAGCCGACCAGCGGCGAGATGCCGGCCGGCGGCGCGATGCGCGGGTTGCTGAGCCAGAAGCTGTCGTTGCTGTTCTGCACCCAGTCCGGCGTCACGATCACCGGCATGCGCGCCGGCGGGATCGCGCCGGGCATCGCGGCGGCGCGGTCGCGCGTCCAGGCGCAGGCCGAACGCGAGCCGTCGAGCACCGGCAGGCCGGCCGCGGCGAGCAGCGCAGCGGCGGCCGGCGACGGGGCGCAGGACTTGAGCAGTTCGGCCGACACGTCGGGCACCACGGACAGGTCGGCGTACATCGCATTGCCCTCGCGGTCGGCCGCCAGGGTGTTGATCCACGGAATGCCCTGGTTGCCCATCGCGGCGCGCAGCTCGGCCACGTTGCGCGCCAGCGCCATCTGCATCCAGCTCTGGGCCGAGCGCGTGTTGAGCGTGTTGACGTCGCGGATCGCGTAGGCCTTGGTGGCGCCCCAGTCGAGGCCGGCGCGCGGCATCGAGATGACCGGCCCCCACTCGGTGGCATAGAAGGTCTTCTGCGCCGGCGGCGTGCCGGCCTTGGCCGAAGCGGCCGGCAGCACGACAGTCCTGGCGGTCATCTTGCGCGGCTGGCCATCCACGATGTAGACGGTCGGGTCGGCCGGGTCGAGCTTCAGTTCATAGAGCGTGAAGCGCTTGCCGGTCGAGACGGTGTGGGTCCAGGCCACGTCTTTGTTGAAGCCGATCGACACCACCGGGCTCAGGCCGCCGGTCGCGCCCATCACGTCGAGCTTGCCCGGGATCGTGAGGTGCAGCTCCCAGAAGCGGTTGGTGCCGGTCCACGGGAAGTGCGGATTGCCGAGCAGCAGGCCGCGGCCGTCGGGCGTGGCGTTGCGGCCGAAGGCCCAGCCATTGGAGCCGAATTCGCCGCCTTCGGGATTGGCGTTGAAGCTGTGGCGCGAGATCTCCGCCACGGCCTGCGGCAGGTCGACTGGGGCGGCCGAGGTCTTGGTGCCCGGCGCCGGCGGCGCGGCGGCCAGCACTGCACCGGCCAGCGCGCCGATGCCGCCCTGGATCATCGACATCTCGGTGGCGCGCGCCAGGTCGGCCTGCGTCATCGGCCGTACCCAGGGCTTGCCGCGGCAGGCCTCGGGCAGGCCGTTCGGACCGGCGTCCTGCAGATAGCGGTTGTAGCCGGCGACATAGCCGCTCAGCGAGGCGCGCACGTCGGGCTTGAGATCGGCGGCGGCGCGTGCGAGCGCGGCGTCGTCCATGTGCGCGCGGATGAACAGGTCGATCTGCGCGTTCGGTGCGCGGCCCAGGCCGAGCTCGCCCGTGCCGTCGGCGCCGAGGAACTGCGAGCGCTCGCCGCGCACGGTCAGCAGGTGCTCGGCGGTCTGGCAGACGTTGTCCTGGGCATGGGCGTAGCCCACGCCGTAGGCGACGCCCTCGTAGTCGGGCGCGGTGATGTGGGCAATGCCATAGGTGGTGCGTTCGATCGTCACGCTGCGCGTGCCGGGGGCCGGCGTGCTGGCGCAGCCGGCGAGCAGGGCGGCGAGCGCGAGGGCAACGGCGCTGGAGGCGCCTGGAGCGCAGCGCGGGCTTGTCATGGCATTCATGTATCGAGGCTTCGGAGTGGAAACGAGCCGTCGATTACATGTTGCGGGCCCCCGACCGCGATACGTGCTAACCCGGGGGCGCTGTCGCCAAGGCGTCGTGGGCTTCGGCGATCCGGGCGAAGCGGCCGAGCAGCTGTGCCGCCGCCGCGGTCGCGGCCACGCGTTCGCGCAGCGCCGCCGGGTCGCTGCCCTCGGCGCGCAGCGTGTCGGCCAGGTGGTCGACGTAGCCGCGCATGATCTCGGCGTCGAACTCGGGGTGGAACTGCAGGCCCCAGGCGTTCTCGCCGACCCGGAAGGCCTGGATCGGCTCGAAGGCATTGCCCGCGAGCCGGACGGCGCCTTCGGGCAGCCGCAGCGCGCTTTGCCGATGCACGACCTGGGCCTCGAAGCGGGCCGGCAGGTCGTGCATCAGCGCATCGGCGGCGGCCTCGGGCCGGAGCTCGACTTCGACCGTGCCGATCTCCAGGCCGCCCGGGTGATCGCCGGCTTCGCCGCCGAGCGCATCGGCCAGCAACTGGTGGCCGAAGCAGACGCCCAGCACCGGCGTGCCGTGGCCGACCAGCTGTGCGAGCCAGGCGCCGGTGGCCTCGCTCCATGGCTCGCGGTGCGAGACCATCGCATGCGAGCCGGTCACGATGGCGCCCGAGATCTCGGTGGGCGCGGGCAGCTTGTCGCCGCGGCGCGGATCGAGCACCACCACCGGCAGCCGGGTGTCGCCGAGGCCGGCCGCCATCCAGTGTTCGAAGTCGCCGCGCTGTTCGCGCAGGGCGTCGAAGGTGTCGCCGACCTTGATGATCGCGAGCGGGCGAGGGGGAATGTTTTCCATCCCGCCATGATGCCGGATTCCGTCCGTGCGTCAGGTGGGCGCGGGCAGCGGCCTCAGTTGTTTTCCAGTGCCTCGATGGCGGGCGGAACGCGCCGCGCGACCGCCGCCACCAGGTCCTGCCGCTGCGGGGCCTCGCGCCAGCGCAGGCGCGTGCCGGTTTCCCATTCCGGGTGGCTGCGTGCCGGCTGCGCGGCGCGCACCAGGTCCGCGAGCGCGCGCTGGCCTGCCGCCGCCGGCTCCCTGGCGCCGGCGGCGATGCGGTCGACCGCGGCATGGCCGCGCTGCTCGAGCGCGCGCAGCAGTTGCAGCTGCCAGGCCGCGAGCACGAACAGCACGCGGTCCTCGACCGTCAGCTCGTGGAGGTCGCGCAGCTTGTTGGCCAGCTTGCGGCCCAACGGCCCCAGGCCCTGGGAGACCGCGCCGCCGATGGCGCCGCCCAGCGCCGCGCCGGCGCCGAGCGAGAGGCCGGCCAGCGCGAGGTCCGCCACCACCCCGGCCGCGGCGCCCACCGCCACGCCCTTGCCGAGCAGGATCCCGGCATCCTTCATCGCCTCGGGATGGAAGAAGTCCATCGCCCACCGTCCTTCGACCAGCGGCAGCGGCGACTCGTCGGCGTCGCCTTCGCGAAAGCCATAGAGCGCCAGCAGGTCGTCGGCGCAGCGCTGCGCCTTGTCGAAGACGGTCTTCTGCAGTGCGGCGATGAGCCGCTGACGGGTCGGCGGGTCGGCGAACTCGCCGGCCGACACGGTGCGCCGCATCGATGCGGCGTCGACCAGCAACTCGGCGATGCGCCGGCCCGCGGCGTCGCGGCGCTGCGCGAACTCGGCGTCGAGGAAGGCCGCCACGCGATCGAGTGCAGCCCGCCGGTCGCGCAGCAGGGTCGCGAGGTCGCGGTAAAGCTCGTGCTCGGCGCCGACGAAGGGCGCCGCCGCATCGAAGCGCACCACCACATGCAGCCCGTAGGCCGACAGCAGTTCCTTCCACGCCGCCTCGCGGCTGTCTGTATGGCGCACGAAGTTCAGCACCGGCAGCACCGGCCGCGCACAGGCGTTCAGCAGTTCGATCTCGGCGCGGAACTTGGGCAGCACCGGCTCGCGCGCATCGATCACCAGGAAGGCGGCGTCGACCTCGAGCAGGGCGCGCAGCACCTTCGCCTCCTGCTCGAACACGCCATGCGCTTCGGGGCCCTGCAGGAACAGGCGGATGCGCTCGGGCGGCGTCGCGGCCTTGTCGAGCGCATCGATGTGCTCGCGCAGCGCGACGGCGTCCTCCAGGCCCGGCGTGTCGAAGAAGCGAACGGCCGCCGCGCCGTCGACTTGCAGGTCGACGGCTTCGACATGCCGCGTGGTGCCGGGGTGCTCCGAGACCTCGCCGAAATTCACCCGGCGCGTCAGCGTGCGCAGCAGCGAGGTCTTGCCGGCGTTGGCATGCCCGACCACGGCGATTCGGATCGGTGTCGTCATGCCCAGCCGTGCAGCACGGCCTCCGGTGCGGCGTCGGCGCACAGGCCGTCCAGGCCGACATCGGCCAGCCAGGCCTGCCAGCGCAGGCGGGCCGCATCGTCCGCCGCGGCGCCGAGCAACCACAGCCGGCATTCGCCGCACAGGGCCATCACCTCGCGCACGAAGCGCTCGGTGCCGCGGTCCGGGCTGGACGCCGCGCGGCAGCCGATGAGGACCCGGCGTGGCCGCAGGCCGGCCAGTGTGTCGAGCAGTTCGCGCCGCTGGGCCGCACTGCCGTCGATCCGCAGCGCGCACATGCCGGGGATGTCGAGTCCGGCGGGCGGCCAATGCTGTTCCGGGGTCAGTTCGAACCCGATCGCGACCAGGGTGTCGAGGGTGTCGCCGGCCGACAGGTGCGCCGGCGCGCCGTGAGGGATGCTGCCGGGGTCGGCATCGACGATCTGCCGCGGCTCGAGGGCCTCGAAGCGCGCCAGCAGCCGATGGAAGTAGGGCTCCGACAGATCGGGGCGCAACGCCTTCCGGCGCGCCAGCCAGACGGCCGCGCTGAGCAGCGCGAAGGCCAGCCGCGGCAGCAGTCCATAGACCACGATGCAGCCCGTGAGCCAGAGCGCCCAGGCGCGCTGGCCCGACGCGGCGGCGAGCGGCGACAGCACGGCTTGCGCATCAGGCACCGGGAAGCCCAGCCATGCCGGCGCCCGCCCCAGCCACTGCACGCTGTGCACGAAGAAGCCCGGATCGAGGATGGTGGTCTCCCAGTTCAGCGTGTAGTTGCGGAATGCGAGCGCGAACAGCAGCGCCGCGAGCACCACGGCGAACGAGAGCGTCCAGACCGCATGGCTCACGAAGCCCAGGGCCCAGGGCAGCAGCCGGGCGCGGGCCAGCAGCCGTGTCACGGCGCGCAGCAGCACCGGAGCCTGGCCGTGCTGGCCTCCGGCCACCCGGGTCGTGAGCGTGAGCCAGAACCAGCCGAAGGAGGCCCGGAAGGCGCCGAGCGGCACGACGAGCCCGACGAGCCACAGCAGCAAGGTGAGCAGGTGCAGGCCCAGCAGGCTGGCCAGCGCCACCACGACGTTGATCCGCCGCTCGCCGCCGCCCAGCACGTTGCCCGCGAGGCTGAGGCCGGCGACGACGACCAGCGCCACCAGGCCCAGCAGCACCCAGGGCGCCCAGGCGCGTGCGCGCGACAGCTCGCCCTGCAGCCCGACGCGCCGGCCCAGGATGCGCGCGCGCTCGGCGATGCGGCCCGCGGTGTCGGGTCGCAGGCTCATCGCCTCGCGCACGGCTTGCGCGTCGTCGAGCGGGCCGGACTCCTCGATCAGCTTCACCGCCTCGGTGATCGCCGCATCCTGCAGCGTAGGGTGGGGCGCAACAGGATTCAACGACTTCCTTCATATCGGGGAACAGGTCCGGCGCACCGGGGGGAGCGCGAAATTATGCCCGGCGATGTCCAACCCTCGCCCCATGAAGAACGGGGTCGCAAGCGACCCCGTGAACCGCCACAGGAGAGCGGAAGAGAGGAAGCGGCGTTTTCAGCGCAGACCGAAGAACGAGAGCACGGCAACCACGACGACGACCAGACCGACGATGTAGATGATGGAATTCACGGTGGAAACTCCTCTGGGTTGAAGACCCCTCCACTGTGCCGGTTCGCCGCGATGGCGATGTCGGCGGCCGTCACGGCCGGCTGTAGGACTCCCGAGTCAGACCGTCGACGGCTCCGCCGCCATCGCATCGCTTTCCTCGTCATCGTCGCCGTCGCCCAGGAAGCCCCCGCTCTGGTGCGCCCAGAGCCGTGCGTAGAGCCCGCCCTTGGCCAGCAGCGTCCTGTGATCGCCTTCCTCGACCACCCGGCCGTTGTCGAGCACGATCAGCCGGTCCATCGCCGCGATGGTCGACAGCCGGTGCGCGATCGCGATCACCGTCTTGCCCTCCATCAGCCGGTAGAGGCTGGCCTGGATCGCGGCCTCGACTTCGGAGTCGAGCGCGCTGGTGGCTTCGTCCAGCAGCAGGATCGGCGCGTCCTTCAGCATCACGCGCGCGATCGCGATGCGCTGGCGCTGGCCGCCGGAGAGCTTCACGCCGCGCTCGCCCACGTGCGCCTGGTAGCCGCGCCGGCCATTGGCGTCGCCCAGCGTCTGGATGAAGTCGTGCGCCTCGGCGCGCTCGGCGGCGGCGCGGATCGCGGCCTCGCCGGCATCGGGCCGGCCGTAGGCGATGTTGTCGGCCACCGAGCGATGCATCAGCGAGGTGTCCTGCGTCACCATGCCGATGTGCGCGCGCAGGCTGTCCTGCGTCACGTGGGCAATGTCCTGGCCGTCGATCAGGATGCGGCCGCTCTCCAGGTCGTGGAAGCGCAGCAGCAGGTTGACCAGCGTCGACTTGCCGGCACCCGAGCGGCCGACCAGGCCGATCTTCTCGCCGGGCCTGACGGTGAGGCTCAGGCCGTCGATCACGCGGCGGCCGGCGTCGCCGTAGCGAAAGCTCGCATGGTCGAAGCGCACCTCGCCGCGCGGCACCACGAGCGTCTTCGCATCCGGCGCGTCGAGCACGGTGCGCGGCCGCGACAGCGTGTTCATGCCGTCCTGCACCGTGCCGATGTTCTCGAACAGGCTGGTCATCTCCCACATGATCCAGTGCGACATGCCCTGCAGCCGCAGCGCCATCGCGGTGGCGGCGGCCACCGCGCCGACACCGACGGCGCCCTGCGACCAGAGCCACAGCGCCATCCCCGCCATGCCGGCGGTCAGGCCCATGCTCAGCGTGTGGTTGACGATCTCGAAGGCGCTCACCAGCCGCATCTGGGCATAGCCGGTGCCCATGAATTCCTTCATGGCCGAGCGCGCGAAGCCGGCCTCGCGCTGGGTGTGCGAGAACAGCTTGACGGTGGCGATATTGGTGTAGGCGTCGGTGACTCGCCCGGTCATCGATGCGCGTGCGTCGGCCTGCGCCTTGCCCACTTTGCCCAGGCGCGGCACGAAGAAGACCAGCGAGCCGATGTAGAGCACCAGCCAGACCAGGAAGGGCAGCATCAGCTGGCGGTCGAGCACCGCCGCCAGCACGATCATGGTGGCGACGTAGACGACCATCGCGACCAGCACGTCGGCCAGCACGAAGATGGTCTCGCGCACCGCCAGCGCGGTCTGCATGACCTTGGCCGTGATGCGGCCCGCGAACTCGTCCTGGTAGAAGGCCATGCTCTGGCCGAGCATCAGGCGGTGGAAGTTCCAGCGCAGCCGCATCGGCAGGTTCACCGCCAGCGTCTGGTGCTTGACGATGGTCTGCAGCGCCACCACGCCGATGCTCGCGACGAGCGCGATGCCCAGCCACATCAGCGTGGTGCCGCGCTCCTCCCAGAGCCGGGCCGGCACCTGGCCGCCGAGCCAGTCGACGATGCGCCCGAGCATCGCGAACAGCAGCGCCTCGAAGGCCGACATCGCGGCCGTGAGCGCGGCCATGGCGGCGATCTTGCCGCGCAAGCCCTGGGTGCAGGCCCAGAGAAAGGCGAAGAGGCCGCGCGGCGGCAGCGCGGGTTCAGCGACGGGATAGGCGGGAAGAAGTTTTTCGAAGTAACGGAACAAGCGGGGAGTCTCCAGTGAGGCGTCACTGTACCGGCGGGCAGGGCGTTGCGCACAGGCAAGGGTTTGCGGCGCGCCCTTCGCGCGGGCTAGGAGGCGCCCAGCCGCTCGCCGACGAAGTCGATGAAGCTGCGCAGCTTGGGCGCCATGTACTGCCGGCTGGTATAGACCGCGAACAGCGTCACCGCCGGGGCCACGTAGTCCGGCACCAGCCGCACCAGCCGGCCCTGGGCCAGGTCCTCGTCGACCAGCCATTCGGGCAGGAAGGACATGCCGATGCCGGCCCGCACGGCATGCAGGGTCAGCGTGGTGTCGTCGGACCTCATCACCGGCTGCAAGCGCAGCGGCGCCTGGCGGCCACGGCTGTCCTTGAGTGCCAGGCCCTCGATGTTCACGTAGCTCGGCACGATGGCGTCGAGCTTCGCGAGGTCGGCGGGCACCGCGGGCGTGCCGGCCCGCGCGATGCACTCCGGCGAAGCGACCAGATGGAACTGCAGCCGGCACAACGGCCGTGCGATCAGCGCCGGGGAGGGCTCCTGCGTGGCGCGCAGCGCGAGGTCGTAGCCGTCGGCCGCGAGATCGACCTTGCGGTTCTCCAGGTGCATGTCGACCAGCACCTCGGGGCAGCGTTCACGGTAGCCGGCCAGCACATCGGCGAAGCGCGGCGTGGCGCACCACACCGGCGCGCTGACCTTCAACTGGCCGCGCGGCGCGTCGTTCTTCTGGCCGATGGCGTTTTCCGCGGCATCGAGCAGATCCAGCGCGCGGCCGCTTTGCTCGTACCAGGCCCGGCCGGCCTCGGTCAGGCTCAGGTGCCGGCTCGAGCGATGCAGCAGGCGTGCGCCCAATGACTTTTCCAGCTGCGCCACATGCTTGCTGGCCATCGGCGCCGAGATCGCGAGCCGCTCGGCGGCGGCGACGAAGCTGCCCGACTCCACCACCTCCCTGAAGACGCGAAGACTGGTCAGGCGGTCCATCGATGATTTCCTCCTGGGAAATGAATCGATGAATCCTAGCCTATCGATTTCTTGATGGGAAATCCTTAGACTGGCGCTCAAGGAGCATTCCATGAGCACCATGTCCACATTGCCCACCTATTTCATCTCGCACGGCGGCGGGCCCTGGCCCTGGATGAAGAAGGAGATGGGCCACGCCTACGACCAGCTCGAAGCCGCACTGGCCGACATGCCGCGCCAGATCGGCCGTACGCCGGCCGCCATCCTGATGGTGTCGGCGCATTGGGAAGAGCCCGCGTTCACCGTGATGGGCAACCCGCGCCCGCCCATGATCTACGACTACGGCGGCTTCCCGGCCCACACCTACCAGGTGCACTACGACGCGCCCGGCTCGCCCGAGCTCGCACGCCGCGTGCAGTCGCTGATCGAGGCGGCGGGCCTGCCCGCGGGGCTCGATGCCGAGCGCGGCTTCGACCATGGCACTTTCTCGCCGATGGCCGCGATCTATCCGAAGGCCGAGCTGCCGGTGGTGCAGCTGTCGCTGCGGCGCGGGCTCGATCCGGCCGAGCACATCGCGCTCGGGCGAGCCATTGCCCCCTTGCGCGACGAGAACGTGCTGATCATCGGCAGCGGCCTGAGCTATCACAACCTGCGCAACTTCGGTCCGCAGGCGCGCGATGTGTCGAAGGCCTTCGACGACTGGCTCGACGAGGCGGTGGTCGGCGCGGCGCCCGGCGATCGCATCGAGCAGCTGCTTCACTGGTCCGCTGCGCCCGCGGCGCGCATCGCGCATCCGCGCGAGGAGCACCTGATCCCGCTGATGGTCGCGGTCGGTGCCGCCGAAGGCGAGGCCGGCGAGCGCATCTATCACGAGGATGCGTTCATGGGGGGCATCTCGGTGTCGAGCTTCCGCTTCGGAAAGGCGCAGGCCTGAGCTCGGGCCACTGCGCGGCACAATCCGCGGGTGCCTTATTTCTCGACCTTCGATCCCCAGGCCGAAGCCGACGCTCTCGGCCTGATCGCGCGCATCGACGCGCTGTCCACCCATCACGATGCCGTGCATGACGGCGTGCGCGTGCGCTGGCGACGCTTCGGCGACGATGCCACGCAGCCGCCGCTGGTGCTGCTGCATGGCGGCCATGGCAGCTGGATGCACTGGCTGCGCAACGTCGAGGCGCTGTCGGCCTCGCGCACGCTGTGGCTGCCCGACCTGCCGGGTTTCAATGAATCCGACGCGCCGCCCGAGCCGCCGGCCGGCCAGGCGGCGGTCGATCCATTGCTCGACGCGCTGTCCGGAACGCTGGCCAGCCTGGTCGGTGCGCAGGCCGAGATCGACCTTGGCGGCTTCTCGTTCGGCGGCCTGATCGCCGCCAGGTTCGGCCAGCGCCGCGGCCGCATCCGGCGCCTGGCGCTGATCGGCAGCGGCGGTCACGGCACGCTGCGGCGCATGACGGTGGAGATGGTCAACTGGCGCGCCGCCGAGGACCGCGACCAGGAGCGCGCCGCTCTGCTGCACAACCTTGCCGCGCTGATGCTGCACGACCGGGCCGCGATCGATGCGCTGGCCTTCGCGATCCACGATATCTCCTGCCACGGCACGCGTTTTCGCAGCAAGGAGGTCTCGCTGGCCGGTGGGCTGCAGGCCGCGCTGGATGCGATCGGCGGGCGCCAGTTGCTGTTGTGGGGCGAGCACGACGTCACAGCGCAGGCGCGGTCGGTGGTGGCGCAGCTCGCCGCGGGTCATCCGGGGCGCGAAGGCGTGGTGATCGAGGGAGCCGGGCACTGGGCCCAGTTCGAGCGGGCGGACGAGGTCAACGCGGCGCTGCTGCGGTTTCTGGCTTAGGACCTGTTCACAGGCCTAGATCCGCAGCGAAGCTTCATGGCGCCGCCAGAAGGCCGCGTCCGGAAATGAACCCGCACCGGCCGCCGCGTTGTCCGCCATATGCTCCGGCCGGCTGGTGCCGGGAATCGTGCAGGTCACGGCGGGGTGGCTCAGCACGAACTTGAGCAGCACCTGTGGCCAGCTCGTGCAGCCGATCTCGGCGGCCCAGCCGGGCAGGGGCTTGTCGCGCAGTTGGCGCAGCAGCCCGCCGCCGCCAAAGGGCAGGTTGCCGATCACGGCCACGCCGCGCTCGGCCGCCAGCGGCAGCAGGCGCTGGGCCGCCTCGCGCTGGTCGATCGAATAGTTGATCTGCAGGAAGTCGAGCTTCTCGGCGCGCAGCACCGTCTCGACCTCGGCATGGGCCGACGCGGTGTAGTGCGTGATGCCGATGTAGCGCACGCGACCCTGGTCCTTCCAGCCGCGCAGGGTCTTGAGGTGGGTGCGCCAGTCGACCAGGTTGTGCACCTGCATCAGGTCGATGCGATCGGTGCGCAGGCGCTCGAAGGACTGCTCCATCTGCGCGATGCCGGCATCGCGGCCGGTCGTCCAGACCTTGGTGGCAAGGAAGGCCCTGGCGCGCTGGTTCGACGCCGCCAGCAAGTCGCCGGTCACGGCTTCGGAGCGGCCGTACATCGGCGAGCTGTCGAGCACCGTGCCGCCGGCGGCGAACAGCGCATCGAGCACACCCGCAAGGCGCTGGTATTCGGCGCTGCCGGCCGCGACGTCGAAGCCGACCCAGGTGCCGCAGCCGACCACGGACAGGGCTTCGCGGGTGGCGGGGATGGGTCGGGTGTTCATGCGCTTGGCCTCCCGGGGTTGCGCTGCCGCGCGCATCGGCAACGTGGCGTAGAGCGATAGGGCGACGCCCAGGCGCAGCAACTGGCTGCGGGTGAGGGCGGGTGCGGTGGGCATGGGGAGGGTTCGGGCCAGGCTGACATTCGTGGGCAGACATGGTGATCGATTGACTGGAGACTCGTGCCAATGCCCCTGCGCCCAAGTCGGCATGGAAATAGACAATGCTGACGGATCGCCAAGAATACTGTATGAAAAGAAGGGGTATCCTTTTAGCTCCAGAACGGCAAAACACTGGATGAATGCACAGATGTCAGCGACGTTCATGGGGTAGCGCTACTCTCCGGACCAACGGCCAATCCATTGCACAATTCCCCATCGAAATCACTGCCACAAGGAGCAATTTCTAATGCCGATGCAGACGCTGCAAGACGGGGATGATTCGTTCGAGGTCTCGGTGCACGAAGCCGCCTCAGGTTCTCCGGTGGTTCTTTTCGCGGTGGGATCGGGTGGTCAGCCAGAACGTCTCTCCACGCTTCTGGACGCACTGGCTGAGTCTGGTTGCATGGTCGTTGCACCACATTTCGAGCGGCTTGCCTCGACTACCCCAAGAGAGGAAGAGCTAACTCTCCGGGCAAGACGCCTCTCCCTCGCACTCGACGCATTCGTTGAGCCCTCCGCAAAAGCGATAGGCGTGGGGCATTCGATTGGTGCGGCCACCCTCCTCGCCATGGCGGGAGCTCAAATGTGGTTAGGGCCGGGTCGGCGCGTCAGCGTCGCACCGGACAGCCGCCTGGTTCGTCTAGCCCTCTTGGCGCCACCAACCGGATTCTTCCAGGCTCTGGCAGCGCTTGATGCGGTGCGAATTCCAGTTTTGGCGTGGGTGGGTTCGGTGGATAGCATTACCCCTCCAGCGCAAACCGAATGGCTGGCGCGTGCCATGCGCGATTGGAACACTGTGGATGTCCGCGTGACAAAAGGAGCCGGCCATTTCTCGTTTATGGACATTCCCCCGCCGCACGCAACGGAGCCACTGCTCAACAAGCACGCGTTTCTCCAAGAGTATTCGAGCGAGATCTGCAAGTTCGTGGTTGGCTAGGGTCTTACGAGTCGTTCGACTGGATCACATCCGCATAGGTCACAGGGGCCGTGACTACCGCCTGCTGCAACAGCCGATAGAACGGCATGCCGCGTGAGCCCGAGGTTTGGCGGTTGAAGCGGAAGACGAATTCATCGAGGTAGGCGTCCAAGTGTTCGGGCTGCACCGAGCCGTGGTGTGTCCCCAGAATCCAGCGCTTGACCAAGGCTGCCACACGGTGGACACCAGCCATCGAGACGTGTGCAGGCACATCCGAGCCGAGCATTACCGTGCGCTGATGGTCGTAGCCCAAATCCTTCAACGGCGTGTAGGCGCCCGCACCATCGGTGCGCACCTGGGCGCCGGGCTCGATGCTCTCCTGAATGAACGGGATCAGGTACTGCGCCGACGCCTTGGGAATGCGCCGCAGCCGGATGCGGCCGAACCCCTTGGGCTCCAGCAGTTCGACGGCCACTGCGACCAGCAACTTCGAGGTACTGCGCTTGCGCCCAGTCTTGATGGGTGGATCTTCGCGGTCGGTCAGCGCCATATAGGTCTCATCGACCTCGACCACGCCCTTGAGCCGATCCCGACCGGGGCGAACCATCGCGCGCCGGAACCGATGCAGCATCGTCCAGGCCGTTTGGTAGCTGCCCAGGCCGAGCACGCGCTGTAGGCCCAAAGCGCTGACGCCTTGCTTCTGGTTGGTCAGATACCAGGCTGCAGCCAGCCATACACGCAGCGGCGTGCGGGTCTTGTCGAAGATCGTGCCGGCAGTCACCGTCGTCTGGTGCTGGCAGGCACGGCACATCAGGCGGGTGCGGCTGGCGCGGTATGCCTCGCCAATGCTGCCGCACTTCGGGCAGACGAACCCATCACCCCAGCGCAGCCGTTCCAGATAGGCGAGGCAGTCGTCCTCGGTGGAAAACCAGTCGAGGAATTCATTCCAGGTCTGGGGGTAGTCCTTACCCGCTGTCGGCGCTAATATCTGTACATCCATCCAGTATTTTTGCAGTTGCTGGAGCTAAGAGGATACCCCTTATAAAAAGGCAGTCATTCGATCCATCATGGGCCTTCCTTCCCTCGACTCTTTTTCCTCTTCCGCGCGCCACAAGATGTGGCGCGGGGATGAGCTGGGCGTGGCCGACGCGCAGGTCGTCGGCACCGGCCATGCCACGCTCGATGCGCAACTGCCCGGGGGCGGCTGGCCGGTCGGGGCGATGACCGAACTGCTGCAGTCTTCTCCCGAGGCGCATTCGTGGCAGCTGCTGCTGCCTGCGCTCGCACAAGCCGTGCAGGGAGGCACCGGCCCGGTGGTGCTGATCGGTGCGCCCCACGAGCCTTTCGGGCCCTCGCTGGCGGCGGGCGGCCTGCCGGTCGAGTCGCTGTTGTGGATCCGCAGCGAGGCGTCGGCCGCGCGGCTCTGGGCCTGCGAACAGGCGCTGCGCTGCGCCGACGTTGCTGCCGTGCTGGCATGGCTGCCGCAGGCGCGGGTGGGCGAGTTGCGGCGGCTGCAATTGGCGGCGGCGCAGCACGAGTCGCTGCTGTTCGTGTTCCGGCCCGCGTCGGCGGCTGCGTCGGCCTCGCCGGCACGCCTGCGGCTGCAACTGGTCACCTGCGAGGACGACCGTGCGCAGATCGACGTCCACATCCTCAAGCGCCGCGGCCCGCCGCTGGCTTCGCCGATCCAACTGCCGGCACGCAGCGACCGCATGACGGCGCTGCTCGCCGCAAGCCAGTTGCGGCGCAAGCTGCGTCGTCAGCAGGAGAGCGCGGCGCAGGCGCCGGCAGGTGCCAAGGTGGTGCGCCTCGAATTCCATCAGGAACAACGACATGCACTGGATCGCATTGCGATGGCAGCCTGAACTGGCCCCCACGCTCCCCACTTCGTATGGTTCGCTGCCCCCCGAGGGGGCCGCAGACCGCCTTGGGGCGGCCCGGCGCCGGTCTGACCCCGAGGCCGAGGTGCAGCCGCCGTCCGCCGAGGCGCTCGGCTGGTGGGCCCTGCAGTTCACGCCGCGCGTCGCCTGGGTCGATGAAGCGCTGCTGCTCGAGGTGTCGGCTTGCGAGCGCTTGTGGGGCGGGCGGCTCGGCCTGATGCGCCAGATCGTGCACCTCAATCCTGCGGCGCCGGTGCGCGTGCGGCAGGCCCAGGGCGCGACCAGCCTGGTGGCGCTCGCGCGGCTGCGGATGTTCGCGTGCGGCCGGCAGCCTCCGGCCGAGCTGCCCGGGGGCTTGCCGCTCGACACGCTGAGCGCCGCGTGCGATCACCTCGACGTGCTGGCGCACCTCGGCTGCCGCACCTGGGGTGAGGTGGCGGCGCTGCCGCGCGGCGGCCTCACGCGCCGCTTCGGCAAGGAACTGCGCGCGGCGCTCGATGAGGCGTGGGGCTTGCGTCCCGAAAGCCATCGCTGGCTCACGCTGCCCGATGTGTTCGAGCAGAAGCTGGAGCTGCCGGCGCTGGCCGAGGGCGCCAGCGAACTCATGTGGTCGGCCAACCGCCTGCTCGCGGCGCTGCAGATCTGGCTGCGCGCGCGGCAGCGCGGCGCGGTGTCGCTCGAGCTGCAATGGACGCTCGACCTCAAGCGCTTCAATGGCGTCGACCTGCCGCCGCACCAGCAGATCACGGTCCGCACGGCCGAACCGACGCAGGACATGGCGCACCTGCGCCGCCTGATGGCCGAGCGGCTGGCGCTCACGACCCTGGCGGCGCCGGCGAGCTGGCTGCGCCTGCGCACGCTCGAAACCACGCCCTGGGCCGGCGCGAGCACGAGCTTCCTGCCCGAGGACAACCGCAAGGGCGACAAGCTGCACGAGCTGGTCGAGCGGCTCAGTGCCCGGCTCGGGGCGCAGCAGGTGCTGGTGTCCGCGGCGCAGGCCGATCACCGGGCGGAGCGCATGCAGGCGTGGCAACCGGCCTTGCAAAGGAAGACGGCCACGCCGCCATCGCCATCGCAGCAGCAGCCTGATGCGCTCTACCCCGCATGGCTGCTGCCCGTACCCCTGCGCCTCGAGATGGATGGCGAGCGCCCCTGCTACCGGGGGCCGCTGCGCAAACTGATCGGCCCCCAGCGGGTGGAGGCCGGCTGGTGGGGCGGCGTGCAGGATGGCGGCCGGCCCGCGGTGCGGGACTACTACGTCGCGGAGAGTCCCGAGGCCGGCCTGGTGTGGATCTTCCGCGAGCGTCCGAGCACCTGCTTCTCAGAGGGCGAGGTGCGCTGGTATCTGCAAGGCCTTTATGCCTGAACTCAGCGACAAGAAGATCCGTTCGCTCACGCTCGGCGAAGTGCATCCGCTCCCGCGGCGCGATGCGCCGATGCCGGGCCTGCCGGACTATGCCGAGCTGCATTGCGTCACGAACTTCAGCTTCCAGCGCGGCGCCTCCACGCCCGAAGAAATGGTCGAGCGCGCCTACCAGCTCGGCTACGCGGCGCTCGCGATCACCGACGAGTGCTCGGTGGCCGGCGTGGTGCGCGCCTATGTCGGGTTGCGCGATCTCCCGGCCAAGCTCGACGCCTATGAGCTCGAGCATCCCGAGGAGCCAACGATCCTGCGCAACCCGGATTTCCGGCTGCTGTTCGGCAGCGAGTTCCGCTTCGAGCGCTTCCGGCTGGTGGTCATCGCCAATGACCTCGAAGGCTGGGGCAACCTCTGCGAGTTCATCACTGCGGCGCGCACCACCGAGTTGCCCAAGGGCGAGTACCGCGTGAGCTGGGCGCACAGCGACGTGGCCTCGCTGCAGCACTGCCAGATTCTCTTCGTGCCGGATCGAAAGCGCGGCGAGGCGGTCGATGCCGACGCGCTGCACGACGACCTGATGGCCGCCAAGGCGCTGTTCGAAGGCAGCCTCTGGCTGGCCCTGGAGATGCTCAACGAACTCGACGACGA
Organism: Variovorax sp. P1_G12; assembly: GCF_056405555.1. Lineage (NCBI taxonomy): Bacteria > Pseudomonadati > Pseudomonadota > Betaproteobacteria > Burkholderiales > Comamonadaceae > Variovorax > Variovorax sp. P1_G12. The sequence goes on from NZ_JBFUBW010000005.1 coordinate 126,281, forward strand.
CCTCTGGTTCGTCACGCTGTTCGAAGCGGGCCAGCGTGCCGGCGTGCCGCTCGTGGCGGCCGGCGACGTCCACATGCATTCGCGCAAGCGCAAGCCGCTGCATGACGTGCTGACCGCGGTGCGCGAGGGAAAAACCGTGGCCGAATGCGGCTTTGCATTGCAGTCCAATGCCGAGCGTTATTTGCGGCCGCGCGTGCGGCTGGCCGGACTCTATGCGAACGACATGATCGCGAACACCCTCGCAGTGGCCGATCGCTGCCGCTTCGATCCCAAGGTGATCCGCGAGAACTACAAGTACCCGCTCGAGAGCGTGGGTTGCAACGAGACACCGGCGCAGACGCTGGCACGAAAGACCTGGGAAGGCGCGCTCGAGCGATACCCGCTCGAAAGGTATGCCTCGGGCATTCCCGAGGGCGTGTGCCGGCAGGTCCGGCGCGAACTCGATCTGATTCATGAACTCGGGTACGAGATGTTCTTCCTGACGGTGGAAGACATCGTGCGTTTCGCGAAGCAGGAAAAAATCCTTTGCCAGGGCCGCGGCTCCTCGGCCAATTCGGCGGTCTGCTACTGCCTCGGCATCACCGCGATCGATCCCGACACGGGCAACCTGCTGTTCGAGCGCTTCCTGAGCCGCCACCGCAACGAGCCGCCCGACATCGACGTCGACTTCGAGCACCAGCGGCGCGAGGAGGTCATCCAGTACATCTACACGAAGTACGGCCGCGAGCGGGCCGCCATCGCCGCGGTCGTGATCTGCTACCGCGCGCGCAGCGCACTGCGCGACGTCGGCAAGGCGCTTGGCATCGATGCGCGGCTGGTCGACGAATTCGCCAAGGACCATTACTGGTTCGACGAGACCGTGCTGGGCGAGCAGTTGCAGGCGGCGTCCGAGCGCGTGGGCGTGCAGGAGGACGAACTCAAGCTGCGCCAGTGGATCGATCTCACGCGCGCCCTCAAGGGTTTTCCACGCCACCTGAGCCAGCACGTCGGCGGCTTCGTGCTCACCCACACCCGGCTCACGCGGCTGGTGCCGGTCGAGAAGGCGTCGATGAAGGACCGCTCCGTCATCCAGTGGGAAAAGGACGACCTCGAAGCCATGGGCATGCTCAAGGTCGACGTGCTCGCGCTGGGCATGCTCAGCGCCATCCGCCGCAGCCTCGATCTCATGAACTGCTGGCGCGGCACCGCGCTGCAGATGCACCAGATCCCCTACAACGACTCGCAGGTGTTCGACATGATCTGCGACGCCGACACCGTCGGTGTGTTCCAGATCGAGAGCCGGGCTCAGATGTCGATGCTGCCGCGGCTCAAGCCGCGCACCTACGCAGACCTGGTGATCGAGGTCGCGATCGTTCGCCCCGGGCCCATTCAGGGCGGCATGGTGCATCCCTATCTGAAGCAGCGCGAGCGCTTGAACCAGGGGCTTGAGATCCGCTACGAGAAAGAGGAACTGCGGCCTGCGCTGGAGCGCACGCTGGGCGTGCCGATCTTCCAGGAGCAGGTGATGCAGATCGCCATGATCGCGGCCGACTTCACGGCCGACGAGGCCGACCAGCTGCGCCGTGCCATGGCCGCCTGGAAGCGCAAGGGCGGCCTCGAGAAGTTCCACGACAAGCTCGTGAAGGGCATGACCGGCAAGGGGTATCCCGCCGCCTTTGCCGAAGCGATCTTCAAGCAGATCCTCGGTTTCGGCGACTACGGCTTTCCCGAAAGCCATGCGGCCAGCTTTGCGCTGCTGGTCTGCGTCAGCGCCTGGCTCAAGCGCCACGAGCCCGCCTGCTTCCTGGCCGCGCTGCTCGATGCCCAGCCGATGGGCTTCTACAGCCCTTCGCAGCTCGTTCAGGATGCGCGGCGCCATGGCGTCGAGGTGCGGCCGGTCGATGTCATGGCGAGCGACCTCGACAGCACGCTCGAAGCGCGCGCGCCCGATGCGCCGCGGGCACCGCCCGGCACCGAGGCGCGCCATGCCGAACGCCTGGGCAACGCGAACCCGCCCGCCGTGCGCCTGGGCCTGCGCCGCGTGTCAAGCCTCGGCGAGGCCGGCGCCAAGCGGCTGCTCGCCGCGCGCGCCCAGTCGCCTTTCAGCAGCACCGAAGACCTGGCGCTGCGCGCCGAACTCGACGGCAAGGACATGGCCGCGCTGGCCGCGGCCGATGCATTGATGTCGCTCTCGGGCCATCGCCGCCAGCAGGTGTGGGATGCGACCGCGCAGCGCCGGGCGCCCGCCTTGCTCAAGGGCGTGCCGATCGACGAGCCCGCATTGCAATTGCCCGCCGCCCCCGAGGGCGAGGAGATCGTCGGCGACTACGCCTCGCTCGGCCTCACGCTGCGCCGCCATCCGCTCGCGCTGCTGCGCTCGCGGCTGGCCCGCATGAACCTGATGAGCGCGGAGCAGTTGCGCCCGCTGCCCAGCGGCCGGACCGTGCGGGCCTGCGGCATCGTCAAGGGGCGCCAGCGGCCGCAGACCGCCAACGGCACCATCTTCGTCACGCTCGAGGACGAGACCGGCAACGTCAACGTGATCGTCTGGAACCACGTGGTCGAGGCCTGGCGCGAGCCGCTGCTCAAGGCGCAGCTGCTGGCGGTGCAGGGCACCTGGCAGCGCGACGTCGACAGCGGCGGCGAGGTGCGCCACCTGGTGGCGACCGGCTTCAGGGACCTCACGCCGCTGCTCGGGCGGCTGGCGGAAAGCAACAAGAGCCGGGACTTCCATTAGGGCCTGTGGGCGCGATGTCCGGAAGTCGCGTGGCCCGGCCGCTCCTGCGCCGTCACCGTCCGCGTGATGAGCCGGCCTTCCCGCAGCAGCGACGCCTCCACGGGCCGCCCGATGCGGTCCGCGCCCAGCAGCCGCAGCAGGTCGTCCGCGCCCGCCACCGCCACGTCGTCCAGCGCGACGAGGATGTCGCCTACGCGCAGGCCCGCGAGGTCCGCCGCGCCGCCGGCCTGCACCTCGCCGATGCGCACGGCATGGGCACCCGAATGAATCGCCAGTGCCACGCGCCGCGACAGCGGCACCGTCTGCGCCGCGATGCCCAGATGCGCGCGCCGCACGCGGCCATGCGCGATGAACTCGCCGATCACGAAACGCGCCGTGTTGCTGGACACCGCGAACGCGAGTCCCTGGGCGCCGGCGATCATGGCCGTGTTGATGCCCACCACCTGTCCCGATGCGGCCACGAGCGCGCCGCCGGAATTGCCCGGATTGAGCGCCGCATCGGTCTGGATCACGTCGTCGATCAGGTGCCCGCTCTGCGAGCGCAGCGAACGGCCCAGCGCCGAGACGATGCCGGCCGTGATGGTCGATTCGAAGCCCAGCGGATTGCCGATGCCCACGACCAGATGGCCGCGCTTGAGCCGCTTCGAGTCGCCCAGCTTCGCGGTGGCGGCGCCGCGCGGAAGCGCCACGCGCAGCAGCGCGAGATCGGTGGCGGGATCGTCGCCGAGCACCTCGGCTTCGCTGTCGCCGGCGTCCGCCAGCCCGATGCGCACCCGGCGCGCACCGCCGACGACGTGGCTGTTGGTCAGCACCAGCCCGTCGCCCGCGATCACCACGCCCGAGCCGAGTCCGCCGCGCCGGCCGGCCGTGCCGCCCTGCACGCGCACGACGGCCGGGCCGACGCTGTCGGCCACCGCCGCGACCGCGTGCGAATAGGCGTCGATCAGCGCTTCCTGGGTCGGCTCGCAGTCGCTGCTGTCGGTGGAAGTCGGTGCGTTCTGGTCGAGCATGTGGGCCTCAAAGATGGATGACACCCTGCCGGACCGCCTGCGCCACCGCATCCGTGCGGCCGGTGGCATCCAGCTTGTCGAGCAGCGAGCCGACGTGAAACTTGGCGGTGTGGACCGAAATTCCCAAGCGCCGCGCGATGACCTTGTTCGATGCGCCTTCGGCCATCAGGGCCAGGACTTCGAGTTCCCGCCGTGTCAGCGCCATGTCGGCGTCGGCGGCGGCCATCGGCTCCGCAGGCACCACGACGACGTCGGCCGGCTCGCCTCGCCGTGCCACGCGCAGCCCGGGCATGTCCGCCAGCGACGCGACGAGCCGCTCCGACAACTCGGCGTCGGCGACATCGACCGCGATCACGATCGGCTCCGTGAGGCTCGTCCGGCTCAATCGGCGGGCCTTTCCCCGACAGTGACCTGCGCCTCGACCGGTTCGCCGGCACGCCTCAGCGACAATGTCACGACGGAACCGACGCTGGCCGGCCCCAGCGCGCGCAGCAGCATCTGCACGCTGCGCACCGGCTCGCCGTCCCAGGCCAGGATCACATCGCCCTGGCGCAGTCCGGCCGTCGCGGCCGGTCCGTCGCGGTCGAGGCCCATGACCATCGCGCCGATGCCCTCGGGCTCGACTTTCACCGGCTGGAGGCCCAGGCCCAAGTAGCCTCGCGGCACCCGGCCGTGGGCGGCCAGTTGCGCGGCCACGCGATCGATCGTCGCGCCCGGGATCACGAGCACGCGCCGCCGCGGACCGAAGACGCTCATGCCGATGGCCCGGCCCCGCGCATCCAGCGCCAGGCCGCCTTCGGCGATGCGCCGGATCGTCAGCCCGAGTTCGATCCGCGCGTCGATCTCGCCGCCGCGCAGGCTGCGCCACGCGGGGGCCGACAGCGAGACCACCCCCGCCGCCGCGACCGGTGTTCCGGCGAAGGATCCGACCGCCAGCGCGATGGACCCGGCGCGCACCGGGGCCGCGTCGAAGGCGATCGGCGGGGGCGCGGTGCCGTCCATGCGCAGCAGGGCGATGTCGGTGCCGGCATCCCGCCCGACCAGCGTGGCCCGCGCGCTGGCGCCGCCCGGCAGGACCACCGTCACGTCGGCGGCGTCGTCAGGCAGCGACTCCTCGCAGGTGGCGATCAGCCCGTCGCGCCAGGCAAACCCGCTCGAGCGCGAACGCCCGGCGTGCACGGCAACCACGCTGGCGGATGCAGCGGCCACCGCCTCGGCCATTGCCGTGGACAGGTGTTCGAGAGATGACGAGATCGTGTCGGCCATGGGGACTCCTTAGATGGCTTCATTGTGGGAAGCCACAAGGGCCGGCGCTACTGCCCGGATGGGCAGGGCTGTCCCGCACGGATGCGTTTCGAGGCGCTTCCATTCATTGATGTTTTCACCGCATCAATGCAACACCTCGTTTTCATCGAAGCAAGAGCGGCATCGCCCTAGCATTCATGCACGAGGTGGCAGTCATGATCCCGGACTTTCAAGGTACGAGCTTCGAAGGCGACGGCGAGGGCGTCGATCCGATCGCCGAGTTCTTCGCGCGCGGCGCCGAGGACAGGTATTGCGGCTGGGACCTGTTCGCCAATGCCGCTCATTGGGCGAGCGTCTCGGCCGGTATCGCGCTGATGATGGCGGCCGGCCTGGGGTTGTTCTAGGGTGCGTGCCCAGCGAGGGGAGGAGGTCATGGGGCGGTGCGGGGAGGGGCGTGCGGCGCAGCGCAGTGAGACAAAACGCCTGGACGCAGCGCGGGCTTCGTCCTGTGCCGGCTTTTCGCTAACCTAGCGCGATGACCTCCTTCGCCTTGCAGGGCGCCGGTGCCGGCGCGCCCATCGGACCGCCGCCGCCCGCGCCCGATCTGCCGACACCGCCACCTCCGACACCACCACCGGCGCCCGCGGTGGACCCCCCGCCCACGGATCCGCCGCGGGTCGAACCCGGCGCACCGGCGCCGGTCGCCGATCCGCCGCCCGGCGCCTTGGCGCCCGGCCGGCTGCATGCGCGGCGGCTGCGGGAGATCCATCGCTCGGCGGGCTGGCCGTGCGGCGACGCCATCGAGGTCGACCTGCTGGCCGCGGGGCTGCTCGCGCGCGTGCGGTCGGCGCAGGGCCATGAGACCCTGCGCCTGACCGATGCGGGCATCGCGCAGCTCGCGCGCACGCTGGTCGTCAACCGGGCCGCGATGTCGCGGCACGAAGCGCTGGTCGAACAGGTCGCGCGCGAGATGACGCGCGCCGGTCGCCTGGCCTGGCGCGGCCTGAGCCTGCGGGCCCGGCTGCCCGGTGCGGCCGAGGGCGACAAGCCGCGCTGGTGCGTGGCCCGGCCCGATGTCTTCTCGATTCGCAACACCAGCGTCGAGGCCTACGCGCAGCCGATCGTGCACGAGGTCAAGGTCAACCGCGCCGACCTGTTGAGCGATCTGCGCAAGCCCGACAAGCGGGCCGCCTATCTCGACCTCGGCGGCGAGTGCTGGTACGTGCTGGGCTGCGACGCCAAGGGGCGCCCGATCGGCGAGCCGGACGAGATCCCCTCGGAGTGCGGCGTGCTGGTCGCGCAGCAGGGGCGGCTGGTGGTGGCGCGTTCGGCCGTGCACCGTGCCTTGCCGCGGATGCCGTTCCCGGTCTGGATGGCGCTGGCCAAGGCGCAACCCGTGACGGGCTTCGACGACGACCTGCAGGACCTGCTGACCGGCTTCGATGAGTGAGCCGCCATCCGCCCGGCGCCGAGCGCTCGGCCGGCCCGGGCTCAGGCGCGCTCGGGCGCGTAGCGCAGCAGCCAGATCCACAGCGCCGCGGTGCCGCTCGTGAGTTCGCGCAGGAACGCCGGGTAGCCCAGCAAGTCGGCCAGGCGCACTTCCGCGCGCAGCACCACGCAGTCGGTTTGCAGGTCGTTTTCCAGGATGTTCGCGTGCCGGCGCACCAGTTCTTCCAGCGCGCGCACCGCCTGCGCCCGCGGCACCTGGGCGCGCACGAACATGAGGGGCTGCAGTGGCCTGCCGCCTTGGCGGTCGGGCACGCCGTGCACCTGGGGCGCGTCGAGCTTCACCGACGCGCCGTGCGCCTGCACGATGAACGCCACCGTCTGGTCCAGCGCGTCTTCGTGCGCGGCGCAGATCGTGATGCGGTCCTCGTCGTCCACCAGCAGGCAGCACTCCGGCTTGGCGAGCCATTCGAGCAGGCCGCTTCGCCTCAGCGCCGCCAGTGTCTCGGGGGCCGCGGCCAGCGACTGGCGCAGGGGGTAGCGCGCCAGTTCGTCTTCATCGAGGGCGCGCGGCGCGCTCGCTGCCGGAGGATCCGCCCAGTCAGGTCGTGTAGTCGCCATGAGCCTCTGGCTGGAAGAGGATCTCGGCCACCCGGGCGCCGCCTTCGTCACCGCCGGGCATCTGCCATTTCGCGGTGGCGCCGGCTCGCAGGCCGATCAGGCCGGTGCCGACCGGCGACAGTACCGAGACGAAGCCGGCGGCGGGTGCGGCGTCGCGCGGATAGCAGAGCGTCAGCTCCTGGCGCTGCCCCGAATGGGCGTCGACGATCGAGAACTGCGAATACATCGTGATGACGTCTGGCGCGACGTCGCACGAGCGCACCACGTCGGTCGCGTCCAGCAGGTCCTCGAGTTCGGGAAGGGACTTCCCGTCGATCAGTTTGGCCAGGCGCACGTGATCGAGTTCGGTGAGCATGCGCTCACCGTGAATTTTTGCAGGCATGAAGCACTCCAGTCGAATGCGACCGGCCCCGATGAGTGGGGCGGCCGCGACAGCGCGGGGCAGAGGCCCGGCGATCGATGGTTTGCGCTAGAAGGGAGAAAGAGGGGATCGCCGGGCTGAGGAGTCTGCGGCCGGCTCGCGCGGTTCCAGCAGCGTCGCCCCGTTGCCGAATGCGGGCGTGCGAAGGCCTGCCGCAAAAGCGGAAGGCGCTGCGGCGCGGCAGTCGGCGGGATGGGGGACCGGGAAGACCATGGGGAGGATTGTAGGCGGCGACGGGCGGTTGGGGCGCGGGAACTCGCAGCGGTGGTCGCGTGGATGCGCGCAGTCGTTCACGAACCGGCACTCAGCGTGGCGCCGCGCTGGTGCTCGATCGTGTGTTCGATGGCCTTCCGGATCCGCTGGAAAACCTTCGGGTTGCTGAATGCCTCCACCGAGGCGCGAACGGCGTCGGCGGGCGGCAGCAGCGAGCGATCGTCGACCAAAGCCTGGATGCGGGCGGTCAGCGCGGCGTTGTTGCCCACCGGGTAGAGCCAGCCGTTGTGTCCCGTCCGGATGATGTCCGAGGGGCCGGACGAACAGTCGCTGCTGATGCAGGGGATGCCGCGCGCCATCGCTTCGATCAGCACCATCGGAAAGCCTTCGAAGGCGGAGCACAGGACGAGGAGATCGGCCTCGTCGAGCGCAGCCCAGGGATCCGGTTGCCAGCCCGACCATTCGATGCGTTCGGCGATGCCCAGTTCGACCGCGAGCGCTTTCAACTGGGGGCCGTCGCTGTCGTGGAAGCCGGCCCCGACCAGTTGCAGCCGCCAGTCTCCCCGAACCTCGGCGAGCGCGCGCAGCAGGTCGTCGGTGCGCTTCTGTTCGCCCACCATGAGACGGCCGATGTGGGTGATCCGCAGCGGACCTCGCTTCGAGCGCGCGACCCCTGCGACCGATTCCATCCGCGTGCCGTTGTTGACCAGATGGACGCTGTCGGGCCGGACGCCGTCGAGCGCAGAGATCGACTCCGCGATCTGGCGGCTGATGCAGATATGGCCGTGCGCGTGCCGAAACAGGCGCGTCTGCTGCTTGAGCACGTTCGAGAAATGCACCCAGGCCATGACGGGCCGCTTCAGACCGGCCAGCGCGAGCGCCACTCTGACCAGCGCAATGGTCGAGCCATAGATCACGACCACCGCGTCGGGCGGATGCTGTCGGCAGGCGCGGATCACCGCGGGCAGGCCCCGGAACATCTGTCGCTTGAGCGAGGTCGACCCGTTCTCGATTTCGCTGTAGGCCAGATCCTGGTGCCAACTGCCGTCGACCGTGCTGGCGCACAGGGCAAGAACCCGGACGTGATCCCCATTGGCCCGGGCTTCCTCGGCCAGCGTTCGCACGCAGGTTTCGATGCCCCCTCGGCCGGACAGGGTGCCGACAACGACAAGAATTTCCATGCGCTAATTCCGATCCATTTCCGTATGTATGTGCCGATTCGGGCGACTTTTCATACCTTGTGCGAGGTGCAGGATTCTTGCACCGTCGGGGCCGTCCATCACTGGGACGAGGCAGCTTGCTGCATCGAGAAGCGCCGTGACGACGGTCCCTGGCGGCCGCGGTGCAAGAAGACCCGGTGAGGCCTCGCGCTTCATTGAATCAGGGCGCACGCCTGACTCTCCTCGGTTGGCTACTTGTTGCCTTTTCATTCTGTATCTTGGTGATGCGGCAAGTAAAGAGAAAGTTGTCTTTATCCAGCGCACGCCTCTCGGTTGCGGCCACCGGAGAGGTCGTGCAGTCGGGCACGTGCGACCCATGTGCCGCGCGCGTCCAACAGCGGATCGCGTCCGCGACGAAGGCGCAGGCGTCCCTTCATGGATCGACGGCCGCCAGTTCAGGGGGCTGGCGGCGCGGACGTCGATGAACATGGACCTATACTGCGGGCTGTCGTCGGGAGCACGCGAATGCGCTCGATGGGTGGGGCCGGCGTGGTTTCCAAGAATCCTGCGCCAGAACCGCCAAAAAACTCGTTGTACATCAACGGGTTGCCAGATGCGGGTGTAGTTCAATGGCAGAACGGCAGCTTCCCAAGCTTCATACGAGGGTTCGATTCCCTTCACCCGCTCCATCCGCACCCAAGCCCGTCCCGTATCCGCCGCATCGCCGTGCCGACGGCTTGGCTTCCGGCAGAATGCCGCGATGAAAAAATCAGCGGTCGAGGGGAGCCTTCTTCTCGTCGACGACGACCCCACCATCATCCAGCTGTTGAGCCGGATGCTTTCGAACTACCCGACCATCCGCTTCGCGACCAGCGGTGTCGATGCGCTGCGGCTTTGCAAAGAGGCGACGCCCGACCTGATCCTGCTCGATGCGCAGATGGGCGACATGAGCGGCCTGCAGGTTTGCGAGGCCCTCAAGGCCGACGTTGCGCTGGCCGATGTGCCGGTCATCTTCGTGAGCAGTCACCAGGAGTCCGCGCTCGAGGTGGCGGTGCTCGAGATGGGCGCGGTCGATTTCATCCGCAAGCCTTTCGACGCGCCGCAGGTGCTGGCGCGCGTCGGCACCCAGCTGAAGCTCAAGCGCCTGGCCGACGATCTGCGCCGGCTCTCCAGGATCGATGCGGCAACCGGGCTCGGCAACGACAGCGCGCATGCGGAGCAACTGCAGCGCGAGATCCTGCGCGCGGCCGAGGCCGCCGGGCCCGTCGCGCTGGTGCTGCTCGAGCTGGATTTCTTCGGTTCCTATGAAGCGCTCTACGACCGCAAGGCTGCGGAGGCCTGTCTCGCCGCGGTCGCCGACGCCCTGCGGCGCAGCATCCGCCGGCCCGGCGATTTCGCGGCGCGCCTCGGGCGCGACCGCTTCGCGCTGATCCTCGCGGACACGGCGGCCGACGATGCGCTCCATGTCGCCAATCGGGCGCTGCGGGCCGTGGAGGCGCTGGACATCGCTCACCAGGGATCCGCCGTTTCGCGCCATGTGACCTGCAGCGCCGGCGTCGCCTGCCTCGATGCTGCCGTGCCTGGCGAGCCCGACGCACCGGCCGCGGACGATCGGCGCGCGGCGCTCGAACGTGCCGCCGAAGCGGGCCTGGCCCAGGCGCTGCAGGCCGGTCGGGCCCAGGCGGGCCTGGCGATCCCCGCGTTTGCCCAGGCGGGGACGGACGCGGTCGGCGAGGCCGATTGAGCATTTCCACGTCGCTGCGGGCGTCCGCGCGTTCGCTGGTGTGGCTGGCCCTCGGCCTCGGCGCGGCCGCCGGCGCCGCATTCCTGCAAGTCGGCTACAACGAGTCGCTGGCACGCTCGCGCTTCGACGCCTTGTCGCGGCGGGCCGTCGATCAGGTGGCCGCGCGCATGCACGCGTTCGAATCCGGACTGCGCGGTGCGCGCGGTGCGGTGATCGCCGCCGGCGGGGATGCCGGCATCACGCGGCTGCGCTTCGCGCAATACAGCGCGTCGCAGGACATCGAGCGCGAGTTCCCCGGCTCGAACGGCTTCGGCTTCATTCGCCGCGTGCCGGTCGACCAGGAGGCCGCATTCGTCGCCGCCGCCCGGCTCGACGGCAAGCCCGATTTCCGGGTCCACCAGCTCGGGCCCAATGACGGCGAGCGTTACGTCATCCAGTACTTCGAGCCCTCCGATTCCAGCATTCCCGCGATCGGACTCGACATGGCCTCCGACCCGCGCCGGCGCGCCGCGGCCGAGCGCGCCATGACGACCGGCGAGATCGTGATGTCGGCGCCGATCACGCTGCTGCGGCGCGGCGATGCGCCAAAGTCCGTGCTGCTGCTGCTGCCGGTCTACCAGGTCGAATCGCAACTCGCGGCGCTGAAGCAGCGCCACCGCCGGTCGGCGCCCACGCGCGGGACGCGCGCCGAGACGATCGGCTGGATCTACACGCCGCTGGTCCTCGACGAGGTGCTGAAGGGGTTCGACTTCCAGGACGGCCAGTTCGCCATGGCGCTGGCCGATGCGGGGGACGACGGCAGGCCCGATCGTTTCTTCGTGTCGCCGCAGGTCCCGGCCGCCGGCGCCGGTGGGCTGCGCAACGTGCTGCCGCTGGCGCTCTACGGGCGCACCTGGCAGGTGGAGATCGTCGCCAAGCCGCTGTTCCTGAAGCAGCTCAACCTTCGCAGTCCCTGGGCGGTGTTCCTGATCGGCGCGACGCTGGCGACGCTCTTGGCGCTGCTGTCCTTCATCGAGCAGATGACCCAGCGCCGCAAGCGGCGCGAGAGCGAGCAACGCTCGCGGCTGGCCGCGATCGTGGCCAGTTCCAACGACGCCATCATCGGCTGCGCGCTGGACGGCAAGATCACCGAATGGAATGACGCGGCGGGCAAGATCTTCGGCTACTCCGCCGACCAGGCGCTTGCGCACCCCACCCAGGCCCTGCTGATGCCGCCGGAGTACCGGGAAGAGGAAGAGTCGCTGCTGCGGCACGTCGCCGAAGGCCGATCGGTCGCCGCCTTCGAAACCTTCCGGCGGCACCGCGACGGCTCGCCGGTGGCAGTTTCGGTGGCGGCCGCCCCGATCCGGTCGGCCGACGGCCGGGTGGTGGGCGTGGCGCAGACCGTGCGCGACATCACGCACGAGAAGGCGACCAAGGCGCACATCCTCGAACTGAACGCCACGCTCGAGCAGCAGGTGAGCGAGCGCACGGCGCAACTGGTGGCCCTGTCGACGCGCGAGCGGGCGATCCTGGCCCATGCGGCGAGCGCCATCATCGCGACCGATGTCGACGGCGTGGTCAGGCTGTTCAATCCCGCCGCCGAGGCCTTGCTGGGCTACGCGGCGGCCGAGGTCGTGGACCGGGCGGAGATGATCCGTTTTCACGACGCGGCCGAAGTCCATGCCCGCGCCGAGGCGCTCGGCGCCGAGCTGGGCCGCCCGCTCGAGGTCGGCGAGGTCTTCGCCCGCGCGCCGGACGCTGCCCGCGGGCATCCCGGCGAGTGGACCTACGTGCGCAAGGACGGCAGCCGCGTCGCGGTGCACCTGAGCGTGAGCCCGCTGCGCGACGCCGGGAACGCGGTGATCGGCTTCATCGCGATCGGCTCCGACCTGTCGGAGCGCAAACTGGCCGAAGAAAAGCTGCGCAGCAACGAGCGCTTCATGCGCATCGTCACCGACAACATCCCGGGGATCGTCGCCTACTGGACGCTCGACATGCGCTGCACCTTCGCCAACAGTGCCTACCGGCGCTGGCGGGGGCTTGCGCCCGAACAGATGATCGGCACCACGCAGCGGGAACTGCTGGGCCCCGAGCAGTTCCGCATCAACGAGCCCTACATCCGCGCGGCCCTCGCCGGCAAGGGCCAGCGTGTGATGCGCACCCGCGTGCTGGCCGACGGATCGACGGCGCACTACTGGCTGCACTACATTCCCGATCGCGACGAGCAGGGCGTCGTGCAGGGCTACATCTCGGTGGCCGTGGACGTGACCGACATGCGACGCGCGCAGGATCAGCTCGAGGCCCTGAATCTGGCGCTCAAGGAACGCAGCGCGCAGGCGGAGTCGGCGAGCCGGGCCAAAAGCGAATTCCTGGCCAACATGAGCCACGAGATCCGCTCGCCGCTGAATGCGGTGATCGGCCTGGCCTACCTGTTGCGCCAGACCTCGCTGGACGAGACGCAGCGAGACTTCCTGCAAAAGATCGATGCCTCCAGCAACGCGCTGCTGGGCGTCATCAACGACATCCTCGACATCTCGAAGATCGAAGCCGGCGAGATGGCGCTCGACGAATCCGGATTCGACTTGCGCGAGTTGCTCGAGGGCGTCATGGCCATGGCCTCCGTGAACGCCCGCGACAAGGCGATCGCGTTGCGACAGGAAACCGAGGACGGGCTGCCGAGGCAGCTGCGCGGCGACCAGGCGCGGCTGCGCCAGATCCTCGTCAACCTGATGAGCAACGCGGTCAAGTTCACGGCCGCGGGGTCGGTCTGTCTCGGCGTGAAGGTCGAGAAGCGGCAAGGCCAGCACGCGCAGCTGCGCTTCACCGTGCTCGACACCGGCATCGGCATCGAGTCCGAGCTGCTGGGCCGCGTCTTTGCGCCCTTCATCCAGGCCGATTCGTCGACCACGCGGCGCTTCGGCGGCACCGGGCTGGGGCTCACGATCGTCAAGCAGCTCACCGAGCTGATGGGCGGTGAACTCGGCGTCGCCAGCACGCCGGGCAGCGGCAGCGAATTCTGGGTGGTGCTGCCGCTGGAGATCGCCGCCGACGCCGTGGCGGTGCCCGCCGGCGACACGCTGCCGCCGGAGGGAGGCGCCTCCACCGATCAGGACTTGTCGCGGATCCGGGTGCTGGTGGTGGACGACAGCCCGGTCAACCTGCTGGTCTGCCAGAGCATCCTTGCGCGCGCGGGCGCGCAAGTCGGCCTCGCGAACGACGGCCGCGAGGCGGTGGACCTGCTGCGGGCAGGGCCCGGGTCGTTCGACCTGGTGCTGATGGACGTTCACATGCCGGTCCTCGACGGCAACGAAGCGACGCGGCTGATTCGCCGCGAGCTCGGCCTCGCGGCCTTGCCGGTGATCGCGTTGACCGCGAGTGCCCTGGTGGCCGAGCGCGAGCGGGCTTTCGAGGCCGGCATGAACGACTTCGTGAGCAAGCCCTTCGATGCCGAGGCGCTGCTGCGTACCGTACGGCGCTGGGTGGAGCGGGCGCGCGGCGGCGGGACGCTCGAAAGGCCCGTGTCGCCGGCAGCCGATGTGCGGATGCCCGCGGACTGGCCGGTCATCGAAGGCATCGACACCGTGGATTCGTTCCGGCGGTTGCAGGGCGATCGCGGGCTGCTGGCCAGCGCGCTGCGCCGGCTGCTCGCCGAATTCGCCGACCTGGCGCAGGAGGAGGGCGCCGCCGGCCGCGCGGACCCGGCCGCGGCGCTGGCCGCGCGGCTGCACAAGCTGCAAGGCAGCGCCCGCACCCTCGGCATCGACGCGGTGGGGCGCCACGCGGCCGAGGCCGAAGCAGGGCTGCAGGCTGGCGACCCGCAGGCGCAGCAAGTGCGGGTGGCATTGAGCGCGCTGGCCGGGGCGCTGCGCCGGCTGCAGCTTGCAGTGCAGCCGTTCCTCGAGACCGCCGCCGGTGGGACGCAGGCCCACGGCACCGCGCCGCCCGGCCCTGAAGCGCTCGCGGCCTGGATCGGCGAGCTGCGCCGGCAGAGCGTGGGTGCCATGTCCCGCTTCGACGCGCTCGCCCCGTCCTTGCGAACCCACCTCGGGGCAGAGCGCTTCGCGGCGCTGGAACGCGCGATGCAGCAGCTTCAATTCCAGCGCGCGGTCGAGATACTGGAGGGTGCCGAAGCGGCCCGCCAGCCCCCAAACCTATAATCGAAGGCTCCAGCAGATCAAGCAGTCGGTGGGTTCGATGCAGGGGCTGCCCCCAACCGGCCGCCTTCGCACAAGCCAAGAACCCAAGATGAGCCAGCCCACCTTCAGCGTCGCCGACATCCGCAAGTCGTTCCTCGATTTCTTTGCGACCAAGGGCCACACCGTCGTGCCCTCCAGCTCGCTGGTGCCGGCCAACGATCCGACCCTGATGTTCACCAACTCCGGGATGGTGCAGTTCAAGGACGTGTTCCTCGGCACCGACCGCCGCCCCTACGTGCGCGCGGCCTCGGTGCAGGCCTGCCTCAGGGCCGGCGGCAAGCACAACGACCTCGAGAACGTCGGCTACACGGCGCGCCACCACACCTTCTTCGAGATGCTGGGCAACTGGAGCTTCGGCGACTACTTCAAGCGCGAGTCGCTCAAGTGGGCCTTCGAGCTGCTGACCGAGGTCTACAAGCTGCCGGCCGAGAAGCTCTGGGCCACGGTCTACATCGAGGACAACGAGGCCTACGACATCTGGACCAAGGACATCGGCCTGCCGCCCGAGCGCGTGGTGCGCATCGGCGACAACAAGGGCGGCCGCTACATGTCCGACAACTTCTGGATGATGGCGGACACCGGTCCCTGCGGCCCGTGCAGCGAGATCTTCTACGACCACGGCCCCGGCATCGCGGGCGGCCCGCCCGGCAGCCCGGACGAGGACGGCGACCGCTACATCGAGATCTGGAACAACGTGTTCATGCAGTTCGACATGCAGCCCGACGGCAGCGTGAAGCCGCTGCCCGCGCCCTGCGTCGACACCGGCATGGGCCTGGAGCGGCTGGCCGCGATCCTGCAGCACGTGCACAGCAACTACGAGATCGACCTGTTCGCGGCCCTGGTCAAGGCCGCATCGCGCGAGACCGGCGAACCGGATCTGGGCAACAAGAGCCTGCGCGTGATCGCCGATCACATCCGCGCCACCGCCTTCCTGGTGGCCGACGGCGTGATCCCGTCGAACGAAGGGCGCGGCTACGTGCAGCGCCGCATCGTGCGCCGCGCGATCCGCCACGGCTACAAGCTGGGCCAGAAGAAGCCGTTCTTCCACAAGCTGGTGCCCGACCTGGTGGCGCTGATGGGCGACGCCTACCCCAAGCTGCGGGCCGACGAGAAGCGCATCACCGACACGCTGAAGGCCGAGGAAGAGCGCTTCTTCGAGACCCTGGCCAACGGCATGGAAATCCTCGACGCCGCACTGGCCGGCGACGCCAAGGTGCTGTCGGGCGAGGTCGCCTTCAAGCTGCACGACACCTACGGCTTCCCGCTCGACCTGTCGGCCGACGTCTGCCGCGAGCGCAGCGTGGCGGTCGACGAGGCGGGCTTCCATGCCGCGATGGAGAAGCAGAAGGCCGCGGGCCGCGCCGCGGGCAAGTTCAAGATGGAGCGCGCCGTCGAATACACGGGCGCGGGCAATGCCTTCACCGGCTACGAGCATCTCGAGGAAAAGGCGACGGTGGTCGCACTCTACTTCGAAGGCGCGCCGGTGCAGCAGCTGGCCGAGGGCCAGCCCGGCATCGTGGTGCTCGACACCACCCCCTTCTATGCCGAGAGCGGCGGCCAGGTCGGCGACCAGGGCGTGCTTGCCGCCGAAGGCGTGCAGTTCGGCGTCGAGGACACGCAGAAGATCAAGGCCGACGTTTATGGCCACCACGGCACGCAGACGCAGGGCACGCTGAAGGTCGGTGACAGCGTCGCCGCCCGCGTCGACACCGAACGCCGCGCCGCCACCATGCGCAACCACAGCGTCACCCACCTGATGCACAAGGCCTTGCGCGAAGTGCTGGGCGAGCACGTGCAGCAGAAGGGCTCGCTGGTCGATGCCGACAAGACGCGCTTCGACTTCGCGCACAACGCGGCCGTCACGCCCGGGCAGATCCTCGAGATCGAGCGCCGCGTGAACGCCGAGATCCTGGCCAATCAGGCGACCCAGGCGCGCCTGATGGACATGGAGTCGGCGCAGAAGACCGGCGCGATGATGCTGTTCGGCGAGAAATACGGCGACACGGTGCGCGTGCTCGACATCGGCAGCAGCCGCGAGCTCTGCGGCGGCACGCACGTTGCGCGCACCGGCGACATCGGACTCTTCAAGATCACCAGCGAAGGCGGCGTGGCCGCCGGCGTGCGCCGCATCGAGGCCGTGACCGGCGCCAACGCGCTGGCCTATCTGCAGCAGCTCGAATCCACGGTCCAGACGGTGGCCGCGACGCTCAAGACGCCCGCCTCCGAGCTGCAGGGCCGGCTCACGCAGGTGCTGGAGCAGGTGAGGGCGCTGGAGCGCGAAGTCGGCTCGCTCAAGGGCAAGCTGGCCTCGTCCAAGGGCGACGAACTGCTGGCGCAGGCGGTCGACGTCAAGGGCGTCAAGGTGCTGGCGGCCAGGCTCGACGGCGCTGACGCCAAGACGCTGCGCGACACCATGGACAAGCTCAAGGACAAGCTCAAGACCGCGGCCATCGTGCTGGCGACGATCGAGGGCGGCAAGGTCCAGATCGCGGCCGGCGTCACGGCCGACACCCTGGGCCGCGTGAAGGCCGGCGAGCTGGTCAACTTCGTCGCCCAGCAGGTCGGCGGCAAGGGCGGCGGCAAGGCCGACATGGCCATGGCCGGCGGCACCGATGCGGCCGGCGTGCCGGCGGCGCTGAAGTCGGTGCAGGGCTGGGTCGCGGAACGCGTCTAGCCGTGGCGGACGACGTGGCGGTCGACATCCTCGTGATGGGCGCCGGCACCATCGGCTCGTTCATCGGCGGCCGGCTGGCGGCGGCGAAGGTCCGCGTGACCTTCGTGGGCCGGCCGCGCGTGCTGGGCGAACTCGCACAGCACGGCCTCACGCTCACCGATCTCGACGGGCTTCAGGGCCGCGTGCCACCCGCCGAGTTGCATCTGTCCGACGTCGTGCCCGCGGGCATCCGGCCCGCACTGGTGCTGCTGACCGTCAAGAGCGGCGCGACCGCCGAAGCCGCGGCCGAGCTCGCCGCCGTCCTGCCGGCCGGCACCACCGTTCTGTCGCTGCAGAACGGCATCTCCAATGCGCGGGTCGCCGCCGAGGCCGGGCCGGGCCTGCACGTGCTGCCGGCCATGGTGCCCTACAACGTCGCCGAGATCGGCCCGGGCGCCTTCCATCGGGGAACGGAGGGCCGGTTGGCGGCGCAGGACGACCCGGCGCTGCGGCCCTGGGTGGCGGTGTTCGAGCGTGCCGGCATCCCGATCGATCTCCATGCCGATCTGCTGCCGGTGCAGTGGGGCAAGCTGCTGTTCAATCTCAACAATCCGGTCAATGCGCTGTCGGGGCTGCCGCTGCGCGACGAATTGCTCCAGCGCGGCTACCGGCGCTGCTTCGCGGCGCTGATCGACGAGGCGCTGGCCGTGCTCGGGCGGGCCGGCATCGCGCCGGCCCAGCTCGGCGCGGTGCCGCCGGCGCGGATCCCGCCGATCCTGCGGCTGCCGACGCCATTGTTCCGGCTGGTTGCGGCGCGCATGCTGCGCATCGACGCCAAGGCGCGATCGAGCATGGCGGACGACCTGGCGCGGGGCCGGCGCACCGAGATCGATGTCCTCAGCGGCGAGGTGGTGCGGCTGGCGCAAAGCCACGGCATGCAGGCGCCGCTGAATGCGCGGATGGTCGAACTGGTCCAGGCCTGGCCGGCACGCCGCGAGCGCTGGCCGGCGCGGCAATTGCTGACCCAGCTGGGGATTTAGCCCCCACGCTCCCTCATTTCGTGTGGTAGGCGGCAAGGTTCAGAGTTGCTGAGCTGATTCCCATCAGCTGGTCAAGGTTCGTGAGCGGCAGCTTCGGAGCGAAGGCGTCCATCCCATTGGTATGGGCGAGCCGACTTTCCATTTGCTCGAAAGCGGCCATCCAATGTGATCGCGCTCACCAGTCAGTTCGACGTGGAACGGCTGCTATTCCGCTTGTCAACGCGTTCCAGGAAGCCATCTACGACCGGTCCCCACAGGCCTGTCAGGGAAAGGATGTGATGGCCGTCTTGTCCCGGTAATGTTTCGAGCACATGAAAATGCCCCTGACCGCCAGCGACTTCGAAGGCGTGAAAGTTCTTGCGGCTGTGAGCAACGCTATAGAAGGGATCGTTTTTCGCATACAGCCATACGCTAGACCCGGGAAATTTTGCTCCCCTCCTGGCGATCACGGGATTGATCATCTCGGATGCAGGCCCATGTTCATCAACCCAGCCGCCCACGAAATTGAGGACACCGCGAAAGAGATCCGGTCGTACCCCGGCAAATGCCAACGCAAGGAAGCCCCCCCGAGAATGCCCGCCGATCAGCAGGTGTTCACGGTCCACGTCAGCCCTCGCAAGCAAGTGCTCGACAACACACGCCACGTCTACCAGCGCGTGCTCGAAGCCCGGAAGAGCGTATCGGGGATCGTCAGAGTACTGCGACCGATCTGGTTCGAAGCCCTCGTCGTAAAGACCGCCCGACTTTCCGCGTCCGCGTCGCTGTGGGAACATGACCATCCAGCCGCGATCATTGAAGTGCTTCGCCAATGCTGGGCTGGTCACCGTGCTGGTAAACAGCGACGGATCATTTCCAGTACCCGTCGAACCATGATTGAACACAAGCTTCGGGAAAGGACCCAGCCCGGCCGGTTTGAACGTCACCATCTCGAGCGTGATCCGCTCTCCATGTTCGAATGCCCCGGTGGGCACGCGTTCGCTCGTGCGTTGTCCTTCAGCACTCAGCTGTGATAGGACCCCAGCTATCCAGCGACCGTCGAGCTCGCACCAAAGAAGTTCAACAACATCCGGATTTCTCATCCGAAACTGGAGGCTTGCGCCGTTCGTCAGCCGACCTCGCAGTTCGCTTCCGTGAATCTGAGCGAGCACACGTTCGCTAAAGACACTCTGCCCATCGGACGCGCGCACACAAACGATCGTGGCATCGTGCAGGGAGAGTTTCTCGACTATCAGCTTGACGTCGTAACTCCGGCCCTGGCCGGCCCATCCCGACCACTGCCCGGACCAAGCTGAGACCGAAGCCGGCAGATCGCTCGACGGTTTCAGTACGGCGAGGTCTGTTGGCGCGGTAGCAATAACTGTGCTCTCCGATGCTTCCGGCTCCAAAGCACTCATGAATTCGGGCCAAATTGTCGGGTTCTCTTGGTCGGCGGTCATGTTTCATTGTCCGCCGAGCCTGAGCGATCGAGCGGCACGATCGAATGTCGGGTTGGCCGACAGCGGCCTGACTCTAGGATGCCACATGCCTCCCATTAGAGGAATGGCTCACGAACTGTGAGCGGGCCAGGTCAACAACTTTGACCAAGGCTCAACAACCGTGACTCCCAACACCAAGGGGGCCGCAGGCCGGCTTGGGGCGGCCCGGCGCCGGCCTTAGCCCGCCGGCGCCACGCTGGCGCCCTGGACCCGGTGCCGGGCCAGTGCCTCCGCCACGAAGCCGCTGGCCTTCATCTCCTCGACGAAAGCGGCCAGGGCGGCGGCGGCGTCGGGACCGCGCGAGGCGGGTGTGCCCATGGCCTGCTGGATCACCATGAAGCGACCCGGCAGCAGGCGCAGGCCGCCGTCGCGGGCGGCCTCGGCTTCGAGCACCTGGCGAATGCCCGCCGCCACCTCGGCCTGGCCGGCACGCAGGCACTCCATCACGCCCTGGGCGCCTTGCACGCGCACGATTTGCGCCTGCCCGATTTCGCGTGTGAGGAAGAGGTCGTAGGCGCTGCCGCTGCCGACCGCGATGCGCTGCCCCTCCCGGTCCACCGCGTCGTTGTCCCGGATCGCCGAGCCCGCCGGCACCAGGTAGCTGCCTTCGATCAGCACATAGGGCGCGGTGAAGCGCAGGCCTTCGCTGCGTGCCGGGTCGATGGCAAAGAAGCCGATGTCGGCCTTGTCGTTGCGCACCGCGTCGACGGAGGCGGCCGCCTTCTCGAACACGACCAGCTCGACGCTGACGCCCAGTCGATCGGCAAAGGCGCGCGCCAGATCGATCGAGACGCCGACCGGCTCGCCACTGGCGGCGTCCCTGTTCGCGAGGATCGGGTTGCCGAGATTGATGGAGGCGCGCAGCGCGCCGGTGGGCGTGAAGGCCGAAACCACGGCCGGGGGGAGGGTGGTGCTCATGGCACCGGATTCTGCCGCAGCGGGGTCCGCGCTTCGATGCGTCAGGCGACCGAAGCCTTGCGTCCCTTGCGGTAGAGAATCAGCGTCGCCACCAGCCCGCAGGCCGCGGCGACGCTGAGCCACAAGGCCGGCGCCGCCTTGTCGCCGGTCGCCTCGATCAGCCAGGTCGAGATGGCCGGCGTGAAGCCGCCGAACACCGCGGTCGCCAGGCTGTAGGCGAGCGAGAAGCCGACCACCCGGACTTCCACCGGCATCACCTCGGTCAGCGCCACGACCATGGCGCCGTTGTACATGCCGAACAGGAACGAGAACCACAGCAGCACGTCGAGCATGCGGCCGAAGCTGGGCGCCGCCGCCAGCCAGTGCATTGCCGGATAGGCCGTGAAGATGGCCAGCAGCGTGACGGCCAGCAGCAGCGGCTTGCGGCCGATGCGGTCCGACAGCGCGCCGCCGATCGGCAGCCAGATGAAGTTCGTGACCGCCACCAGCAGGGTCACGATCAGGCTGTCGCGTGCGCTCAGGTGCAGCACGGTGCGCCCGAAGGTCGGCGTGTAGACCGTGATCAGGTAGAAGGTGGTGGTGGTCATCGCGACCAGCAGCATTCCGCACAGCACCACGCGCCAGTTGCGCGCCATCGATCGGAACACCTCGCGCGTCGTCGGATGGTGCTTGCGGGCCTGGAAGGCCTCGGTCTCCTGCAGCGAGCGGCGCAGCACGAAGATGCACGGAATGATCATGCAGCCGACGAAGAATGGAATCCGCCAGCCCCAGTCGGACAGCGCGGCCGGCGCCATCAGCTCGTTGAGCGCGAAGCCCAGCGCGGCGGCCAGCACGATCGCGACCTGCTGGCTGGCCGATTGCCATGCCGTGTAGAAGCCCTTGTGGCCCGGTGTCGCCATCTCCGAGAGATAGACCGAGACGCCGCCGAGCTCGGCGCCTGCCGAGAAGCCCTGCAGCAGCCGGCCCAGCAGGACCAGCACCGGCGCGACGACGCCGATCGTGGCGTGGCCGGGCACGAAGGCGATCAGCACCGTACCGCTGGCCATGATGGCCAGCGTGACGATCAGCCCCTTGCGCCGGCCCACCTCGTCGATATAGGCGCCCAGGACGATGGCGCCCAGGGGCCGCATCAGGAAGCCGGCGCCGAAGACCGCGAAGGTCAGCATCAGCGAGGCGAAGTCGCTGCTGGCGGGGAAGAAGACCTTGGAGATGGCGGTGGCGTAGAAGCCGAACAGGAAGAAGTCGAACTGCTCGAGAAAGTTGCCGCTCGTGACGCGCAGCACGGCGCCGAGTTTGGAAGTGCTGGTCGAGGGCGCCGGGTGGCCGCTGGCGAGGGTGGCTGTGCTCATGGGTGTCTCCTGCGAATGTGCGGCCCGCGGCCGCACGGTCCGTCCATCGTAGGAAGGCAAGCTGTCGATCAGCCGTCGGCGCGCTCGGGGTATGTCCCGCCCCTGGACGTCAGGTCTTGCTCAGCGCAGCAGGTGTATGGACCGCCGGCTCCGCCGTCAAACTAAGGGTTACCACCAATATTTTGCAGGCGCTTCACCTACTATTCTTCCTTCCATCGTTTCATTAATAAATCAGTGTTTTATTAGCGAAACAGAGCGAGTTCTCCCTCCCTTCAAGGAAGCGCCTCCCATGATGAAGAAGACACGCCGCCACGCCCTGGCCTTCGCACTCTGCACCGCAGCCGCCTGCGTGGCCGGCCCGACCTGGGCCCAGACCTGGCCGACCAAGCCGATCACCCTCGTGGTCGCCTATCCCGCCGGCGGCGATACCGACGCCCTGGCCCGGCTGTTCGCGGAGAAGCTCTCGACCCGACTCGGCCAGCCGGTGGTGGTCGACAACCGGCCCGGCGCCAGCGGCGTGATCGGCAGCAGCTATGTGGCCAAGGCGCCGGCCGACGGCTACACGCTGCTGGTGGCGCCGAGCACCTTCTCGATCGCGCAGATCGTGCTCAAGACCGGTGCGGGCGCCGGCTACGACGTGGTGAACGGCTTCACGCCCATCATCCAGACCGCGCTGATGCCGCTGTTCCTGGTCTCGGGGCCGGGCAGCGGGGCGAAGAGCCTGAAGGACGTGGTGGCCACGGCGAAGAGCAGCCAGGCGCTGTCCTATGCCAGCCCGGGCAGCGGTTCGCCGATGCACATCCTGGGCGAGATGTTCAACAAGACGGCCGGCGTGAACATCAAGCACGTGCCGTACAAGGGCGTGGCGCCGGCGATCAACGATGTGCTTGGCGGCCACGTGCCGCTGACCGTGGTCACGTACGGCCCGATCGCGCCCTACCTGTCGAGCGGCAAGCTGGTGCCGCTGGCGGTCGCCGATCGCGTCCGCTCGCCGCTCGCGCCCAATGTGCCGACGCTGCAGGAGCTGGGCTACAAGGATGTCGAGGTGGTCGCCTGGAACGGGATCTTCGGTCCCAAGGGCCTGCCGCCCGAGATCGTGAAGACGCTCAACGCCCACTTCAACGAGATCCTCAAGATGCCTGACGTCGCCTCCAAGATGGCCACGCTGGGCGCGCTGCCCCTGGGCGGCACGCCCGAGACGCTTGCGAAGACCAACGCCGCCGATTTCGAACGCTTCGGCCGCGTCATCAAAGACCTCGGCATCCAAGCCGACTGAGAAGAACCCATGAGCGAACCCAGCGTCACCCCCGACCACCAGAGCCTGCAAGCCCTGCTTGCGGAACTGCCCGCCAACCTGCTCGCCGGCCGCAAGGTCCTGGTGACGGGGGCCGCGCGCGGCCTCGGGCTCGCGTTTTCCAAGTGCATCGCGGCCGCCGGCGCCGGCGTGGTGATGGCCGACATTCTCTCGGACCTGGCGCAGACCGAAGCCGCAGCGCTGCGCGAGGCCGGCTTCACGGCCCATGCGCTGGCGGTCGACTTGTCGGACCCGGCATCGATCGACGCCTGCGCCGCCGCGGCAACCGCGGCGCTCGGCGGTCTCGACGGCCTGGTCAACAACGCCGCCATCACCAATTCGGGCGGCCGCGATGCCCTGGCGCTCGACATCGACACCTGGGACCGCGTGATGCAGGTCAACGTGCGCGGCACCTGGCTCATGAGCCGGGCCTGCCGCGGCGCGCTCGCCGCTGGCGGCCGCGGCGCGATCGTCAACCTGGCGTCGGACACCGCGCTGTGGGGCGCGCCGAACTTGCTGGCCTACGCCTCGAGCAAGGGCGCCGTGATCTCGATGACGCGCTCGCTGGCGCGCGAGTGGGGCGGCGAGGGCATCACGGTCAACGCCGTGGCGCCCGGCCTCACGCTGGTCGAGGCGACCGAATACGTGCCGCTGGCCCGCCACCAGAAATACCTCGAAGGCCGCGCGATCCCGCGCGAGCAGCAGGCGGCCGACGTCTGCGGCGCGATGCTCTTTTCCCTTTCGGGCCTGTCGCGCTTCGTGACCGGCCAGCTGCTCGCCGTCAACGGCGGCTTCGTGATGCATTGATTTTTTCCGACCAAGGAGTTTTCCGATGAGCGATTTGTCCGAACAACAGAAGATCGACGCCGCCGCCAATACCCTGGCGCAGCCTGAAGGCAGCAGCCTGCAGCAATGGATGGAAACGCGCATCGCGCGCTATTCGACCCGCAAGTACGACTGGGACGCGCTCAAGTTCCAGGCCGACTTCGATCCCAAGTTCCGCCGCGCCCAGATGCGCTACGTGGGCACCGGCGGCACCGGCGTCGCCAAGGACGTGAACACCGTGCCGGCCGAGAACTTCACCTTCTCGACCATGGTGATCCCGGCCGGCCACGAAGGCCCGCCGCACCTGCACACCGACGTGGAGGAAGTGTTCTTCCTGATCCGCGGCAAGCTCAAGGTGATCATCGAGAAGGACGGCGAGCGCTTCGAGACCATCATGACCGACCGCGACCTGATCTCGGTGCCTCCCGGCGTCTACCGTGAGGAGATCAACATCGGCGACGAGGATGCGCTGATGTGCGTGATGCTGGGCGCCAAGAAGCCGGTGACGCCAACCTATCCGGCCGATCACCCGCTGGCCCAAATCAAGCGCTGAGCCCCGCTGCGCCGAGCCGATCCCGATGAGCACCGCCGCGATGAACCCCGTTGCCAGCCTGCCGCCGTCCGAACTGACGCGCCTCGAGGCGCGCTTCCCGGCGCGCCCCGTCGCGCTGCGTGACGGCAGCGTGATGTCGGTGCGCGAGTGCGGCGCGGGGCCGGTGCTGGTCTGCCTGCACGGCATCGGCTCGGGCGCCGCTTCCTGGCTCGACACCGCGCTGCTGCTCTCACCACAGGCGCGCGTGATCGCCTGGGACGCGCCCGGCTACGGCGCATCGACGCCGCTGGCACCCTCGGCGCCGAAGGCCGCCGACTACGCCGAGCGGCTCGGCGCGATGCTCGATGCCCTCGGCGTCGCCCGCTGCACCCTGGTCGGCCATTCGCTCGGCGCGTTGACTGCCGCCGCGGCCACCCGGCCCGGTTCGGCGCTGGCGGCGCGCATCGAGCGGCTGGTGCTGATCAGCCCGGCGGCTGGCTACGGCGCCCCCGAGCGCGCCGAAACCCGCCAGCGCGTGCGCACCCTGCGGCTCGACACCCTGGTGCGCGCCGGCGTTGCAGGCATGGCCGCGCAAGCCGACGCCCGGCTGCTGTCCGCCAACGCGAGCGAGCAGGCACGCCAGTGGGTGCGCTGGAACATGGCGCGCCTGAACGAAGGCGGCTACCGCCAGGCGGTCGAGCTGCTGTGCGGCGGCGAGCTGCTGGCCGACCTGCCGCCGGCGATGCCGGTGCGCGTGGCCTGCGGCGCGCTCGACATCGTCACGCCGCCCGCCGGCTGCGCCGAGGTGGCGCAGAAGTGCGGCGTGGCGCTCGAGCTGATCGCCGATACGGGCCATGCGAGCTACGTCGAGAGGCCGGAAGCCGTCGCGGCGCTGCTGCGCGACGTTCTGGCATCCTGAAAACGACCCAGACAACAACCCAGAGGCACCATGGCTACCAACGACATCGATCCCATCGACGAAGGCGCGGACCGCTACAACGTTCCCGCGCTCGAGCGCGGGCTGCGCCTGCTGTGCGAGTTCAGCCGCGAGAACCGCTCACTCTCGGCGCCCGAGCTGGCGCGCCGCTTCGACCTGCCGCGCTCGACCGTGTTCCGGCTCCTGACCACGCTCGAGAACATGGGCTTCCTCGAGCGCGCCGAAGGCGGGCGCGACTACCGCCTCGGGCTGTCGGTGCTGCGCCTGGGCTTCGAATACCTGGCCTCGCTGGAGCTCACGCAGCTCGGGACGCCGCTCCTGCAGCGCCTGTGCGACGACCTGCGCACGCCGTGCAACCTGGTGGTGCGCGACGGCCGATCGATCGTCTACGTGGCGAAGGTCGCTCCGCCCACGCCGTTCGCGAGTTCGGTGACCGTCGGCACGCGGCTGCCCGCGCATGCCACGGTGCTCGGTCGCGTCCTGCTCGAAGACCTGACGCTGGTGCAACTGCGCGCGCTCTATCCCGAAGGCCGGCTCGAGTCCTTCTCGCCGAGCACGCCGGTCTCGGTCGACCAGTTGTTCGACATGGTCCAGGCCGACCGCCAGCGCGGCTACGTGCTGGGCGAAGGTTTCTTCGAATCCAACATTTCCACCATCGCCGCGCCGGTGCGCGACCACAGCGGCCACATCGTGGCGGCGCTGGGCGCGACCATCACCTCGGGCCACATCGAAGAAAGCCGGATGGACGAGATGGTGCAGCGCGTGCGCCAGAGCGCCGACGAGATCTCCGGCCTGCTGAACTATTCGCCGGCCCCCGCGGGCCGGGTGATCCCTCTTCGCGGCAGCGACCGCGCCTGAGCGCAGCCGACCAAAGAAAATGACGATGCCTCACCTGTCCTCGAACTTCTTCGCCGCCGATGCGCTGGCCGGCCGCGTGGCCGTGGTCACCGGCGGCTCCTCCGGCATCGGCCTGGCGACCGTCGAGCTGCTGCTGGACTGCGGCGCCGCGGTGGCGCTGTGCGGCCGCAACGTCGAGCGGCTCGACCGCGCGGTGGCCGGCCTGCGCGCCACGCGTCCCGAGGCCCGCCTCTTCGCCCGCACCTGCGACGTGCTCGATGCGGTGTCGGTGAAGCGTTTCGCCGCCGAGAGCGAAGCCGCGCTCGGCCCGGCCTCGATGCTGATCAACAACGCGGGGCAGGGGCGCGTGTCCACCTTCGCCGATACCGACGACCAGGCCTGGAGCGACGAGCTGCACCTGAAGTTCTTCTCGGTGATCCACCCGACGCGCGCCTTCCTGCCGCAGCTCACGGCGCAGCGCGCGGTGCTCGGCGATGCGGCGATCGTCTGCGCCAATTCGCTGCTCGCGCGCCAGCCCGAGCCGCACATGGTCGCCACCTCGGCGGCCCGCGCCGGCCTGCTGAGCCTGGTGCGCTCGATGGCCACCGAGTTCGCGCCGCAGGGCGTGCGGGTCAACGGCATCCTGATCGGCCTGGTCGAGTCGGGCCAGTGGCGCCGCCGCTTCGAGGCCCGTGCGCAGACCGAGCTCGACTGGGCCGCCTGGAGCGGCCAGCTCGCGCACGACAAACACATCCCGCTGGGTCGCCTGGGGCTTCCGATCGAAGCCGCGCGCGCGATTCTTTTCCTCGCTTCACCGCTCGCGTCCTATACGACGGGCAGCCACATCGACATTTCCGGAGGCCATTCCCGCCATGCATAACCCACACAACACCGTCACGGTCGGCGCCGTCGTCGCCGCCTTCCTCGAGCAATGCGGCGTCAAGGCGGCGTTCGGCGTCATCTCGATCCACAACATGCCGATCCTCGATGCCTTCGCGCAGCGCGGCGCGATCCGCTTCATCTCGTCGCGGGGCGAAGCGGGTGCCGGCAACATGGCCGACGCCTATGCGCGCTCCACCGCGAGCCTTGGCGTGTGCATCACCAGCACCGGTCCCGCCGCCGGCAACATCGCCGGCAGCATGGTCGAGGCGCTGACCGCCGGCGCGCCGCTGCTGCACCTCACGGGCCAGATCGAGACGCCCTACATCGACCGCGGCATGTCGTACATCCACGAGGCACCGGACCAGCTCACGATGCTCAAGGCCATCTCCAAGGCCGCCTTCCGCGTGCGCAGCGTCGAGACCGTGCTCGGTACCCTGAAGCGCGCGGTGCAGGTCGCGATGACCGCGCCCACCGGCCCCGTCAGCGTCGAGATTCCGATCGACATCCAGTCGGCGCTCACCACGATGCCGGCCGACCTGTCGCCGCTGCCGATCGAGGCCCCTGTGCCGTCGGAAGCCGGTCTCGACGCCCTGGCCGCGAGCCTTGCCAAGGCCAGGCGCCCCTTGCTGTGGGTCGGCGGCGGTGCGCGCCACGCCCGTGCGGCCATCCAGCGCCTGCAGAAGCTCGGCTTCGGCGTGGTCACCACCACCCAGGGCCGCGGCACGGTGCCCGAGGACGATGCCGGCTCGCTCGGCGCCTACAACATCCAGAAGCCGGTCGAGGCCCTCTACCAGACCTGCGACGCAATGCTCGTGGTCGGTTCGCGCCTGCGCGGCAACGAGACGCTCAAGTACGAGCTGAAGCTGCCGCGCCCGCTGTACCGCATCGACGCCGATGCCGCCGCCGAAGGCCGCTGCTACGCCTCCGAAGCCTTCGTCTGCGGCGATTCCGCGCTGGCGCTCGAAGGCCTCGCCGATCGCCTCGAAGCCGCGAAGTACCAGGCCGACCCCCAGCTGCTGGTCGACCTGCGCGCCGCGCACGACCAGGCCGTCGCGACGCTGCGCGACGGCCTCGGCCCGTACGCCGAACTGGTTCGCCAGATCCAGTCGGTGGCCGGCCGCAGTTTCAACTGGGTGCGCGACGTGACTGTCTCCAACAGCACCTGGGGCAACCGCGAGCTGCGCATCTTCGAACCCAGCGCCGGCGTGCACGCCACGGGCGGCGGCATCGGCCAGGGCATGCCCATGGCCATTGGCGCGGCGATCGGCGCGGTGGTGACCGGTTCGGGCCGCAAGACCTTCTGCCTGGCCGGCGACGGCGGCTTCATCCTGAACCTGGGCGAGCTGGCCTGCATGGTGCAGGAGAAGGCCCCCATGGTGATCGTGCTGATGAACGACAAGAGCTACGGCGTCATCAAGAACATCCAGGACGCGCAGTACGGCGGCCGCCAGTGCTACGCCGAGCTGCATACGCCCGACTACGACCTGCTGTGTCGGTCGATCGCCCTGCCGCATGCGCGCGTGCAGAAGCTGGCCGACCTGCCGGCCCGCCTGGACGAGGCGCTGGCGACCGACGGTCCCTTCCTGCTCGAGATCGACATGCTGTCCATCGGCGGCTTCAAGAGCACCTTCGCGGGTCCGCCGACCAACACGATCACGCAGATTCCTGCGCTCGGCACGGCCAAGTGAGCGGAGGCCTTCGCATGTCCGCCATCACGCGCATTGCACTCGTCGGCTGCGGCGCCATCGGTGCCTCGATGCTCGAACTGCTCCAGGCCGACACGGCGCTGGAGGTCAAGGCCATCGTCGTGCCGGCCGACGCCTTCGCTGCGGCGCAGGCCACGGCCCAGCGGCTCGCACCGGGCGCGCAGCTCGTGTCGTCGGTTCCGCTCGAAGGCATCGACCTGGTCGTCGAAGCGGCGGGCCATGCGGCGATCGAGGCGCATGTGCTGCCGGCCCTGCAGCGCGGCACCCCTTGCATCGTGGCCTCGGTGGGCGCGCTCTCGGCCGCGGGCCTCGCTGAAAAGCTCGAATCCGCGGCGCTCGCGGGCGGCACGCAGGTCCAATTGATCGCCGGTGCGATCGGCGCCATCGACGCGCTGGCCGCGGCCCGCATCGGCGGCCTCGACGAGGTGCGCTACACCGGCCGCAAACCGCCGCGCGCCTGGAAGGGCACGCCGGCCGAGCAGGGCCGCGATCTCGATGCGCTGACGAGCGAGATCGTGATCTTCGAAGGCAGCGCGCGCGAAGCCGCAACGCTCTACCCGAAAAACGCCAACGTGGCCGCCACCGTGTCGCTCGCCGGCCTCGGGCTGGACCGCACCCTGGTGCGCCTGATCGCCGATCCGGCGGTGGCCGACAACGTCCACGTGGTCGAGGCCCAAGGCGCCTTCGGCAGCTTCGAACTCACGATGCGCAACAAGCCGCTCGCAGCGAATCCCAAGACCTCCGCGTTGACGGTCTACAGCGCCGTGCGTGCACTGCGCAACCGTGTCGCGGCCATGGCGATCTGAAACCAGGGAACCCCGATGATTTCTTCCGAACTCCTTCCCCTCAACATCGCAGGCGTTTGGCGCCTGGGCGGCGGCGACGTCTACGAGAGCCTCTATCCGGCCACCGGCGAACCGATCGCGCGCCTCAGGGCCGCGAGCCTGGCCGACGTCGACGAAGCCATCACGCGCGCGCACCACGCCTTCCTGACCAGCGGCTGGGCGCAGATGCTGCCGCACCAGCGCGCGACGGTGCTGCACCGGGTGGCGCAGCTGATCCGCGAGCAGGGCGAGGTGCTGGCCCAGAAGCAGCGCCTGGACAACGGCAAGCCGATCAGCGAGACCCGCAACCTGGTGGCCAGCGCCGCCGGCACCTTCCAGTTCTTCGCCGCTGCGCTCGAGACGCTCGAAGACACCATCACGCCGTCGCGCGGCCCCTTCGTCACGATGAGCGTGCACGAGCCGATGGGCGTGGTGGCGGCGATCACGCCGTGGAATTCGCCGATCGCGAGCGAGGCGCAGAAGCTGGCGCCGGCGCTGGCCGCGGGCAACGCGGTGGTGGTCAAGCCGGCCGAGGTGACGCCCCTGATGGCGCTCGAGCTGGCCCGCATCTGCGAGGAGGCCGGCGTGCCCAAGGGCATCGTCAGCGTGCTGCCGGGCAAGGGCTCGGTGATCGGCGACGCCATCACCAAGCATCCGCTGGTCAAGCGCGTGTCCTTCACCGGCGGCACCACCACGGGCCGGCACATTGCGCACATCGCGGCCGACAAGATGATGCCGGTCTCGCTCGAGCTCGGCGGCAAGTCGCCGACCATGGTGCTCGACGACGCCGACCTCGACCACGCGGTCAATGGCGTGCTCTACGGCATCTTCAGCTCTTCGGGCGAATCCTGCATCGCGGGCTCGCGCCTGTTCGTCGCGCGGTCGATCTACGACGAGTTCCTGACCCGCCTGGCCGAGGGCGCCAACGCGCTGCGCGTGGGTGACCCGGCCGCCGAGAGCACGCAGATGGGGCCGCTGATCACCGCCAAGCACCGCGAGGGCATCGAGCGCTACGTGGAGCTCGGCGTGTCCGAGGGCGGGCGCATCCGCACCGGCGGCGTGCGGCCGCACGGCGACGGCCTGGAGCGCGGCTACTTCTACACCCCGACGATCCTCGAAGGCCTCACCAACAGCGCGCGCATCAGCCAGGAAGAGATCTTCGGCCCGGTGCTGGTCGCGATGCCCTTCGACAACGAAGAGGAACTGATCAAGCAAGCCAACGACAGCGTCTACGCGCTGGCCGCGGGCGTCTGGAGCCGCGACTTCAAGCGCGCCTGGCGGCTCGGCCGCGCGGTGCAGGCGGGCACGGTCTGGGTCAACACCTACAAGCAGTTCTCGGTCTCGACCCCGTTCGGCGGCTGGCGCGACAGCGGCCTGGGCCGCGAGAAGGGCCGCGAGGGCATCTTCCAGTACATGGAGCAGAAGAGCATGTACTGGGGCACCAACGATCAACCGCTGCCCTGGGCAGGCCTATGACAGCGATGGAGATTTTGATATGAGCGTATTGGGCATCGACCAGATCACCTATGCGGCGGACGACCTCGCCACTTGCCGCACGTTCTTCCAGGACTGGGGCCTCACGCTGAAGTCCGAGGCCGCCGACGAACTGGTCTTCGAATGCCTCAACGGCTGCAAGGTGGTCGTCGCGGCCCTGGACAAGCCGGGCCTGCCGCCGGCGATGGAAGAGGGCCCGACCCTGCGCGAAGTGGTGTGGGGCGTCGAGAACGACGCCGACCTCGAGCGTTACGCGGCGGCCATCGCCAAGGACCCCGGCTTCGTCGATGCGACGGTCGACGGCGCGCGCCGCATCGGCTGCATCGACCCGAACGGCCTGGCCGTGCGGCTGCAGGTCAGCCGCAAGCACGCGGTCGAGATCGACTGCGGCGCGATGAACACCTGGAACGACAAGCCGCGCGTGGACCGGCCGGCGCCGGTGTACGAGCGCGCGACGCCGATCGAGGTCGGCCACGTGGTGTTCTTCGTCGGCGACGTCAAGACCACCGGTGCCTTCTATGCGGACCGTTTCGGCTTCGTCTCTTCCGACAGCTACCCGAACCGCGGCGCCTTCATGCGCTGCGCAGCGGAAGGCGGGCACCACGACCTGTTCCTGCTGCAGCTGCCCTCGGGCAAGCGCGGGCTCAACCATGTGGCCTTCACCGTGCGCGACATCCACGAGGTGTTCGGCGGCGGCCTGCATTTCTCGCGCCGCGGCTGGGAAACGCAGCTCGGCCCGGGCCGCCATCCGGTCTCCTCCGCCTACTTCTGGTACTTCAAGAACCCGGCCGGCGGCCTGATCGAGTACTACGCCGACGAGGACCAGCTGACGGCCGCATGGCAGCCGCGCGAGTTCGAGCCGGGCCCGACCGTGTTCGCCGAATGGGCGGTCGATGGCGGCCTCGACGGCCATACGCGCCGGCAGAAGAACGCCGAAGGTCCCAAGGGGGCCTTCCTGACCGAAAAGAAGTGAGCGCAATCCCGATGACACGACGCACTTCCATTCCGCGCCTTCTTTTCGGCACCGCCTTGCTGGCGTTCGCGGCCCTCACGTCCGCGCAGGCGCAGAGCGAGGCCCAGAAGCAGCTGGCCGCCGAGCGCTTCACGATCGTCTCGCCGTTCCCGCCGGGCGGCCCGGTCGACACGCTGGCGCGGGTGCTCTCCGAAGGACTCGCGAAGCGCTACGGCCAGCCGGCCGTGGTCGAGAACCTCGCGGGCGCAGCCGGCAACATCGGCATCGACAAGGTGAAGCGCGCCAAGGGCGACGGCCACACGCTGCTGGTGGTGCCGGCCGGCAACCTCACGATCAACCCGACCCTGATGCCGAACTTCCCGTTCAGCATCGAGCGCGACTTCGTGCCGGTGACGATGCTCGCGACCGCACCCAACGTGCTGGTGGCCGCCCCCGCATCCGGCTTCAAGGACGCGAAGCAGGTGGTCGCCCAGGCCAAGGCCAGGCCCGGCACCTTGTCGTACGCGTCGCCCGGCGTGGGCAGCGGCCTGCACCTGGCGGGCGAGCTGTTCAAGCAGCAGGCCGGTGTCGACCTGCTGCACGTCCCCTACAAGGGCACCGCGCCGGCGCTCAACGACGTCCTCGGCGGCGTGGTGCCGCTGATGTTCAGCAACCTGCCGGCCACGCTGCCCTTCATCAAGAGCGGCAAGCTGGTCGCGCTCGGCGTGACCGAGGCCAAGCGCAGCCCGGTCGCGCCCGAGATCCCGACGCTCGCCGAGCAGGGCATCCAGGGCGTGAACGTGACCTCCTGGTACGGCCTGCTGGCACCGGCCGGAACGCCGCCCGCGGTCGCCGACCAGCTCGCCAGGGACGCCGCCGAGATCCTCGCCGCACCCGATGTGCGCGAGCGCCTCAAGGCCCAGGGCATGACCGACGCATCGATGAAGCCGGCCGAATTCGCCGCCGCGATCCGCGACGAGACCGCGGTCTGGGCAAAGATCATCAAGGCCCGGAACATCGTGGCCGAGTAAGCCTGAGAGGGATCCCATGGCCACCACCGCATCGACTTCCGGCGCCCACTTTTGAACCACATTCTTCTACCGATGGAGCGAACCATGACCGACCGTTATCTCGATCCCCACCAGGCGCGCGAGCGCACCCCCACCACCTACGAGGACCTGCTCGGCGATGCGATCGAGCGCGCCTTCGCGGCCGGCGTCCATGACCTCGCCGGCCTGGTCGAGCGGCTCAACGACAGCGGCCTGGCCAGCCCCAGCGGCAAGGCCTGGACCGAGGCCATCTACCGCGAAGAGATGGCGACGCTCGGCGCCTGAGCACCCATTCGAAAGGACCCATCATGACCACCCCCCACGCTGAACCGGTCGATCAACTGCTCGAGATCGGCCTGAAGGATCTCTGGTATCCGATCTGCCCCTCGGGCTTCATCAAGGAATCGCCCGTCTCGCTGCGCCGCCTGGGCCGCAAGTTCGCGTTCTGGCGCGACCATGGCGGCAAGCTGCACGCGCTGGAAGACCGCTGCCCGCACCGCGGCGCGCCGCTGTCGCAGGGCGTGATCCTGGGCGACCGGCTTTCCTGCCCTTACCACGGGGTCGAGGTGCGCTGCGACGGCGTCGCCGTTCGCGTGCCGGGCAGCCCCGGCTGCAAGCTCGAGGGATCGCAGTCCACGCGCTTCTTCCACGTCGAGGAGCGTGCCGGCGCCGTCTGGCTCTACAACTCGAAGGAGTCGGTCGAGACGCCGCCGCCGCTGGTGCTGCCCGAACAGCTGACCGACGACGCGCAGTACTCCAGCTTCCTCTGCTACGCCGAGTGGAAGGGCGACTACCGCTACGTGCTGGACAACGTGATGGACCCGATGCACGGCACCTACCTCCACAAGCAGTCGCACTCGATGGCCGAAGGCGACTCGACCGCCAAGTTCGGCATCCGCGCGACCGACACCGGCTTCGTGTTCGAGAAGGAAGGCCAGCGCAACGTCAACTTCGACTGGACCGAGTGGGCCGACACCGGCCTGCACTGGATGCGCCTCGAGATCCCGTACCCCAAGACCGGCGGGCCGGGCGGCAACTTCATCATCATCGGCAGCTACACGCCGATCTCGCCGACGCTGTCGTGCGCCTTCCATTGGCGCGTGCGCAAGCTGCCGGTGGGCTGGGAGCGCGACACCTGGCGCTTCCTCTACAAGAACCGGCTCGAGGCGCGCCACTGGCACGTGCTCGAACAGGATCGCGTGCTGATCGAGAACATGGAGCCCGACGCCAACCAGCACGAGCAGCTCTATCAGCACGACCTCGGCATCGTGCGCCTGCGCCGCCACATGCGCGGGCTGGCACAGCAGCAGCTCGAAGGCACGTCCGCCTGATGACCGCGCCGGCCGCCACGGCGCTGCGGCGCATCGCCTTCGCGCGGCTCGACGTCGACCTGCGCACCGCCTACTGACAACCTTTCTTCGAGGTTCCGCCATGTCTTCCCCCACGCTGAACGCCCTGGTGCACACGATGCGCTACGAAGCGGACGGCATCGTGAGCGTCGAGTTCCGCCCGGCCACGCCGGCGGTGGACTTCCCCGCCTTCGAGGCCGGCTCCCACATCGACCTGCACCTGCCCAACGGGCTGGTGCGCAGCTACTCGCTGTGCAACCCGGCCAGCGACCGCCAGCGCTACGTCGTCGGCGTGCTGAACGACCGCAAGAGCCGCGGCGGGTCGCGCTACGTGCACCAGCAGCTGCGCGTCGGCATGACGCTGCCGATCTCGCACCCACGCAACAACTTCAAGCTCGAAGAGAGCGCCGGCCGCTCGGTACTGGTGGCGGGCGGCATCGGCGTGACGCCGATCTGGTGCATGCTCCAGCGGCTCGCGGCCATCGGCCAGCCGGTCGAGCTGATCTATTGCGCGCGCTCGCGCAAGGAGTCCGCCTTCTGCGAGGCCATTGCGGCCCTGGCGGCCGAGAAGTCGATCCCGCTGACCTGGCATTTCGACGAAGAGCAGGGCGGCCCGCCCGATCTCGCGGCGCTGCTCGGCGGCAAGGGAAACGACAGCCACTACTACTGCTGCGGCCCGACGCCGATGCTCGACGGCTTCGAGAAGACCTGCGAGCAGCTGGGCTACCCGAACGCCCACATCGAACGCTTCGCGGCCTTGCACGTCGAAGCGCCGAGCACGACCCAGAGCTACATGGTCGAGTGCGCGAAGAGCGGCAAGACGGTCGAGGTGCCGCCCGGCAAGTCGATCCTGGACAGCCTGATCGACGCCGGCCTGAACCCTGACCACAGCTGCAAGGAAGGCGTCTGCGGCGCCTGCGAAACCAAGGTGCTCGACGGCGAGATCGACCACCACGACGGCATCCTGACCAAGCTGGAACGGGCATCGAACAAGACCATGATGATCTGCGTCTCGGGCTGCAAGCGCGGCCCGCTGGTGCTCGACATCTGAGGTCAGGAAGACTCATCGACGGGGAGCGGAAGACATGAAGAGAGCTCTTGGGGCCATGGCCGCATACGCAGCCACATCCTGGGCCCGCGCGCCATCGAGCGTGACCATGTTCGACGTCGTCTAGCCCCGGCGGCGGGGGCCGTGCCCCCCTTTACCCCCCACAGGAACACAGAGCCATGCACCCCAGAGCATTCCGTTGGTACGGCGTCATCACGCTGTTCGTGATCGTCGCCATCTCCTATGTCGACCGGATCAACATCGCGGTGCTGATCACCGATGCCTCGTTCCTGCACCACATCGGCATCGCACCAGGCGACCGCGTCAGCCAGGGCCTGCTGGCCACGGCCTTCATGGTCGGCTACGGCGTCTCGGCTTTCGTGCTGACGCCGTTCTGCGCGGCGCTGTTCGGGGTCCGCAGGAGCCTGATCCTCGGGCTGGTGCTGTGGGGCGTGGTCACCTTCATCACGCCGTGGTTCAACGGCTACGGCATGCTGCTGGCGTCGCGGATTCTGCTCGGCGTGTCCGAAGGGCCGCTGTTCTCGCTGGCTTCGTCCTACATCAAGGCGCATTTCGAGAGCCACGAGAACGGCAAGCCGAACTCCTTCGTCAACATGGGCACCGGCCTCGGACTGGCGCTCGGCTATCCGTTGATCGGCTTTCTGCTGGTCAGCTTCGACTGGCAGATGTCCTTCCATGCGCTCGGGGTGCTGAACATCGTGCTGGGCATCCCGCTGGTGCTCGCCTTCGTGAAGATGCCCGCGGCCTATGCCGGTCTGGCGAAGCCCAAGTCCTTCGGCGACGCCATGGGCCGGGTCGGCGAGATCGTCAAGGGCGCATTGCACACGCGCTACCTGGTGCTGATCACGGTGCTGACCTCGGCCACGCTGGCCTACCTCTGGGGCAGCAGCAACTGGCTGCCGGCCTACCTCAAGGAGGTGCGCGGCTTCTCGCTCAAGGAGATGGGCTGGCTCGCCTCGCTGCCGCAGTACGCCACGGTGCTCGCGGTGCTGCTGGGCGGCATCCTCATCGACAGGATCGAGCGCCAGCGCGTGCCCTTCATCTTCATGGCCGCGAGCGCGGGCGTGGCGCTGTCGGTGCTGATGGCGATCAACGTGCACGACCCCTACGCGGCGGCCTACTGCCTGATTGCGGCCAATTTCTGCTGGGGCCTGCAGAGCCCGGCGATTCCGAGCACCGTGCAGTACTGCGCCCGGCCCGAGCATGTGGCCAGCGCCTTCGGCGTCGTCAACGGCACCGGCAGCCTGGTCGCGGGCTTCATGCCGGCGCTGATGGGCGGCGTGATCAGCGCGGTGTCGGCCGGCCCCGGCGCTTCGGGCGGCGCGGCGCATGGTTTCTTCGCCGGCTTCGCGCTCTTGATCGGGACCCAGCTGGTGGTGTTCGCCTGCGGCTTTGTGCTGTGGTGGCGCGAGCGCAGGCTAATGGGCTCAGTCCCTGTAGCTGCCGTCGACGCGGTCTAGCTTGCGGATCAGCGAGGGCCAGACGAAGGCCCCGCCGAGGCCGCCGGTCTGCACCTTCATCGCCTGGCCCACGCCGTCGACGATGCGCGGATCGACCTGCGTGAGCTCGCCGCCGCCGGACTGCGCCGCGATCTGGATCTGGCAGGTGTTTTCGAAGGTGTACATGCTGAGGAAGGCGTCGGCCACGGTCTTGCCGACGGTCAGCAGGCCGTGGTTGCGCAGCATCAGGAAGTTGGCGCGACCCATGTCGGCCTGCAGCCGCGGCTTCTCGTCGTCGCGGAAGGCCACGCCTTCGTAGTCGTGATAGGCCAGCGAGGCCAGCACGAAGGTCGACTGCTGGCTGATCGGCAGCACGCCGTTCTTTTGCGCGCTGACCGCGATGCCGGCGCGCGTGTGGGTGTGCAGCACGCACTGCACGTCTTCGCGCGCCGCATGGACCGCGCTGTGGATCACGAAGCCGGCCGGGTTCACCGGGTAGGGCGAGTCGATCACCTTGTTGCAGTCCTGGTCGACCTTGATCAGGCTCGAGGCCGTGATCTCGTCGAACATCAGGCCGTACGGGTTGATCAGGAAATGGTGTTCCGGGCCGGGCACGCGGGCGCTGATGTGCGTGAAGACGAGGTCGCTCCAGCCGTAGAGTGCGACCAGGCGGTAGCAGGCCGCGAGGTCGACGCGCAACTGCCATTCTTCGGGGCTGACGAGTTTCTGGATGTCGCTGGGCGCGGTGGCGTTCATGGGGTTCTCCTGGAAAAAGGGATTCAGGCGGTGGTCGGCGCGGGCTGCTTCGCGGCCTTGTAGATGCTCTGCCGCGGCTGCGCCATCAGGCGCCTGAGCATCGGCTCGAATTCGCCGATCGGCAAGGTCTCGGCCTTCGGGTCGAAGGCCGGGTTGTCGTAGAGCTCGCAGAACTCGGCCGTGCGATCGAAGCACGGATGGCTGCGGAAGTTCTCGCGCAGGTCGCGGTCCAGCCCGATGTGATGGAAGAAATAGTGCCCCTGGAAGATGCCGTGGTGCGCCACCATCCAGTGGTTCTCGTCGCTCACGAAGGGCTTGAGGATCGCCGCCGCGATGTCCGGATGGTTCATCGTGCCGAGCGTGTCGCCGATGTCGTGCAGCAATGCGCACATCACGTACTCCTCGTCGCGGCCGTCGCGCAGCGCGCGCGTCGCGGTCTGCAGCGAATGGCTGTAGCGGTCGATCGGAAAACCGCCGTAGTCGCCTTCGAGGATCTGCAGGTGCTTGATCACGCGCTCGGGCAGGCCCTGTGCGAACTGCATGAATTCGCTGCCGATCAGTTGCCAGTCCTGCTGGGTGCTGTCCTGCATGCGGACGAAGGTCGCTCTTGCATTCATCGGTGGTCTCCGTGGGATTGGCGGCCCACTGTAGACCTCGCGTGGGCGCTCAACTGTCAAAAACAAGACAATGGGGCGCTCTGGTAAACCCCCGAACCCGAACCCGAATCCGCGCCGAATGCCCCAGCCTGCTCACGGCGGCTGAGTTGATCCACCTGCGCCGCGGCGCGATGGCGCTTGGGAAGCACGAGCTAGGGGCAACCCCGCTCAGCGCAGCACCCGCCCTTCCTTCGTGATGCTGATCAGGTCGATGGCGCGCCCCGGGTCTCGCAGGCCCGGGCGCAGGTTGATGCGGAAACCGCCGACGTCGTAGTCCGACATGCCGGTCATCACGCGCTGCAGCGCGGCGGGCGTGAAGCCCTTGCCGGCCCGGCGCACCGCCTCGGCGGCGGCCTTGGTGGCGATGAAGCCCTCGAGGCCTTCGTACGAGGGGGTCTGGTCCGAGTTCTCGACCGCGGCGAGATACTCCTTGACGATCGGGATCGCCGACGGGCGCGGCGAGGGCACGACCTGCGAGATCACGATGCCGCCGATGTCCTTGCCGAGCTCCGCGTAGAGCGGATCGATGCCGACGATCGAGAATGCGGTGAAGCTGCCGGCATAGCCGCTCTTGCGCAGCCGGCGGATCACGTCGGCCGTCGTGGCCGACAGCGACACCAGCACGATGGCCTGCGGCGACTGCTTCTGCACCGCCGCGAGCGCCGCATCCACCTTGTCGCTCGCCGGCGGCACCAGCGCGGTCGCCACCAGCGGCGCCAGCTTGAGTTCGGACATCGCCTGCTGCACCGACGCCAGGCCGGCGCGGCCCATCGCATCGTCGTCGCCGATCAGTGCGATGCGGTTTTGCCCGACCGTGGCGCACTGGCGCACGATCTTGAAGGCCTCGTCCGCCATGCTGGGCCGGACGTGGAACACGTTGGGGTAGGCGGCGCCGCGCAGGTTGTCCGCCGCGGCGAAGGGGGCGAACAGCACGCTGCCCTGTTGCGCCGCGACCGCCGCCCCGGCTTCGCTGCTGGCGGTGCCGACGAAGCCGAACAGCATGTCTGCCTTGTTCGTGCCCAGGAGGGTGCGCGCATTGGCGGCGGCGCGGCCGGCGTCGTAGCCGTCGTCCAACTGCACCAGCTTCAGCTGGAGACCGCTGGCGGCGCTGCTCTCGTTGAACTCGGTCGCGTAAAGCCGGCAGCCGGCCGCGAAAGCCAGCCCGATCTCGCTGGCCGCGCCGGTCAGGGGCACCGATTGACCGAGGATCACGGTGCGCGCCGCGGGGGCGCGTGCCACCCCTTGGGCGTGGCCGGGCCGGGTGGCGGCCAGTCCGCTGCCGCCCAGCAGCAGCGCTGCGCCGGTCTTCGCCATCCAGGTCCTGCGAGTGAGAGTCATCGGAAGCCTTTCGCTACAACTAACAAAAAATGTAGCGATTTCGATGCCTCAGACGAAGGTACTAAGTCACGTTACGCGCCGAGGTCGTGGCAATGAGGGGCCCGACGTCGCTGGGCTGCGACCAGATTTGTTAACTTTTGTATATGGGTTGTGGCATTTTGCACAGCGTAAAAGCGGCTTCCGCTGTCAAATCCTGGCTGACCCGGAATAGTCCCTGCTGGATGAAATGAAGCACACGTCAACCGAAATCGCCTTGTTGGAAAGCGCGCTGGTCGCCATCGAGAAGGTGCTCGCCCACGCCGACAGCGAACTCGAAGGCCCCGTCTACCTGGGCCCGACCGCCAACCTGCCGCTGGAGGCTCTGCGGACCGCTGCGCAGACCGAGGCGCAGCGATTCAGCGCCAGCGCCGCCCAGACCGCGGCCAACATCTGCCTGAGCTCGGCCGCGGCTCTGGTCGACGTCAGCCAGGCGCTGCTGAACCGCTGCGGCGACCGGATCGATCACGAACTCGAGCGCGAGTGGCAGGCACTGATCACGCATACCAAGATCGCCAGCCGCACGGCCTTGCGGGCGGCGCTCGTCATGGCGGCCCAGCAGAACCTGCCGCAGGCGCAGAGGCGCGCGCCGGGACAAGCCGACGACCTGCCCACGCTGGCGCATTGAGCGCCAGGCCGACGCCGGGCCGCCAGCGCGGCGAAGTCCGCGCTTCGCGCTGACGGGCGGCCTGCTGACTCCCCCTCGGGGGGCAGCGACCCACACGAAGTGGGGGAGCGTGGGGGCCATCCAGGCCGGCGCCGGGCCGCCCCAAGGCGGCCTGCGGCCCCCTCGGGGGGCAGCGACCCACACGAAGTGGGGGAGCGTGGGGGCCAGTCAGGTGCGTAGGAACACCACGTCCCACACCCCGTGGCCCAGCTTGAGGCCGCGGTTCTCGAACTTGGTCAGCGGCCGGTAGTCCGGCTTGGGCGCATAGCCCGCGGCGCTGTTGCGCAACATCGGCTCGGCCGACAGCACCTCGAGCATCTGCTCGGCGTAGGGCTGCCAGTCGGTGGCGCAGTGCAGGTAGCCGCCGGGCGCCAGCCGGTCGGCCAGCTTGCGCACGAAGGGCGGCTGGATCAGGCGGCGCTTGTTGTGCCGGGTCTTGTGCCACGGGTCCGGAAAGAACACGTGCACGCCCGCCAGCGAACCCGGCGGCAGCATGTGATCGAGGACGTCGACCGCATCGTGGGCGCAGATGCGGATGTTCTGCAGCTGCTGTTCGCCGATGCGCTTGAGCAGCGCGCCGACGCCGGGCTCGTGCACTTCGCAGCACAGGAAGTTCTTCTCGGGCATCAGCGCCGCGATGTGCGCGGTCGCCTCGCCCATGCCGAAGCCGATCTCGAGCACGGTCGGCGCCTGGCGGCCGAAGGCGGCGTCGAAATCGAGCGGCTCGGCGCGGTAGGGCAGCAGGAACTGCGGTCCGAACTGCTCGTAGGCGCGCGCCTGGCCGTCGGTGGTGCGACCGCCGCGCTTGACGAAGCTCTTCAGGCGGCGATGCAGCGGATGCGCCTCGCCGGTGGGTTTGTCGCCCGCGGGCGGATCGGCCGGCGGGTCGTGGGGGAGGTCGGTGGTAGAGCTTGGGGTCACGGCGGCGGATTGTAGAGATCGCGCCAATGGGCCACCCATTGCGCGAGCGCTTCGCCCGCGGTGGCAGCGCCGGTCGGCCCGAGACCAAGCACCTGCGCCGCGGCCTGCAGCGCGGCCAGCGCGTCGACGGGGGTGGCCAGCGCGAGCGCTGCCGCACCGTTCTGCTTGGACAGCTTGTCGCCGTCGGCGCCCAGCACCAGCGGCGTGTGCAGGTAGCTCGGCGTCGGCAGTCCGAGCGCCCGCTGCAGCAGGATCTGGCGTGCCGTGTTGTCCGCCAGGTCCTCTCCGCGCACCACGTCGGTCACGCCCTGGTCGGCGTCGTCGACCACCACCGCCAGTTGGTAGGCCCACGGGCCGTCGGCGCGCCGGAGCACGAAGTCGCCGACCTCGCGGCCGACGGCCTGCTGTTGACGGCCGAGCCGGCGGTCGTCCCACTGCAGCTGTCCGGACCTCTGGGCGGCCTCGAACTTCACAGCGGCGAAGCGCCAGGCGCGCGCCGGCTTGCCGTGCAGGCCCTCGCGGCAGGTGCCGGGGTAGACGCGCTCGCCGTGGCGCGCATGCGCCATGCCGCGCGCCGCCAGCGCCCGTTCGATGTCCTTGCGGGTGCAACTGCAGGGGTAGGCCCAGCCCGCCGCCTTGAGGTCGTCGAGGGCGCTCGCGTAGAGCGGGGTGCGCCGGGTCTGCCAGGCCGGCGGCGCGTCCGGGACCAGGCCGCAGGCGGCCAGTTGCGCGAGGATCCGTTCGCCCATGCCCGGAAGGCAGCGCTCGGTGTCGGCATCCTCGATGCGCACCAGCCAGCGCGCCTGGGGACCGCGGGCGCGGACGTCGAGCCAGCTCGCGAGCGCCGCGACCAGCGAGCCGGCATGCAGCGGCCCGGTCGGAGAAGGCGCGAAACGGCCGATTCGGGTCATGACCCCGCGACAGGCAGTTCAGACACCGCCGGGCCGCCCAAGGCGGCTGCGCCCTCCTCGGGGGAGCAGCGACCCACGACGCATGAAACCGGCGCAGCCCGATGCCAGGGATACCGCGGAACCGGCTTCGCCGGGCCGCTGGTATCGCCCCCTTGAGGGGGCAGCGCCGCAGGCGCTTCGGGGGTGTTTCATTTCAAGCGGCTTTGAGCGCCAGCGTCAGGCCCGAGAGGAAGGCGTCCTCGACCCGGTGCCCGGTGCACCAGTCGCCGGCGACGCCGAGGCGAGCCTTGGCGTCCCACAGGTGCGGCTTGCCTGCCGGCACCTGAGTCTGCGCCTCGGCCCAGCAGCGGGCCTCGGCATGCGCAGGCTCGGCCCGGATGCCGGTGATCTCGGCGAAGGCGCGCAACAGCTTGGCCCTGACGCGCGCGGCGTCGTCGCGCAGGTGCTCGTGCGACCAGGCGGCGCTGGCCTGCAGCGTCCAGCGCTCGATCGGATCGCGGCCGGGCTTCGACGACTCGCGCGCGAGCCAGGCCACCCGATGGTGCGTGCTGCGGGCGGCGTTCCATTGGGGGCCGAGGTGCGACAGCGTGGGCTGGTTGGCCTGAGGGAAGGCGATCATCAGTGTCCAGCAGGGCGCGATGCGAACCGGCTCGATCCGGCGGCTCAATTCGGCGGACAGCCGGCCGTCGCCGAGCAGGGCGCGCGTGCGCGCCGGCGGCACCGCCATCAGCACGGCATCGAAGCCCGAATAGACACGCTGCGAATCGTCGACGCCGGCGGTGCGCAACTGCCAGCGCTTGGCGTCCAGCGCATCGCGCTCGATCTGCGTCACCTGGGTGCGCGTCAGCAGCGCGTCGCCCAGCGGCGCCGCCCAATGGGCGACCAGGGCGTCCATGCCGGGCTGGGCCACGAAATGGGGCTCGCGGGAGGGCCGGGCGGCCTCGGCGACGCGGCCATGGGCGTCGAGCACGCGCACCAGGTTGGCGCTCCAGGGCTTGCAGATCTTCGGGGTGGTTTCCAGCACGCGCGCGAAACGCGGGTCGCGCACGGTGAAGTACTGCGCGCCGCTGTCGAAGCGGCCGAAGGGCGTGGCCTCGCTGGCCATGCGGCCGCCGGCGGTGGCTTCACGTTCGAACACGGTCACCTGGTGACCGGCCTGCACCAGCGTGCGGGCACAAGCCACGCCGGCGATGCCCGCGCCGACGACGGCGTAGTGGCGAGTGGCGGTGGATCGGTGGCGGTCGGCGGCGGGTCGGATGGTCATGGCAGTCTCTTTGTCGGGTGGCGGGCCATGTGACTCTAACCGGGTTGGCGGGCGCGCCGGCCGCCACGCCGGCTAGGGCCTGAACAGGCCCTAGCGGCCGCGGTGGCGCTCCAGCAACGCGAGACGCGTTCCCTCATGCTCGAAGCGCTCGAGCCACCACTGCATCGCGCGCCCCGGGCTGCCGGCGCTGCGCACGCGCCAGGCGCAGTGCATGGTGGCGACCGGCGGCACGCGCCCGGTGCGGCGTTCGACCAGGTGCCCGGCCTCGATGTACGGCCGTGCCATGGGTTCGGGCAGGAAGCCGCCGCCCAATCCGTGCAACTGGGCTGCCAGCTTGGCCTGCATGGTCGGCACCGTGAGCACGTCCTGCCCGCCA
The DNA here is from genome assembly GCF_056405555.1 of Variovorax sp. P1_G12. NCBI lineage: Bacteria > Pseudomonadati > Pseudomonadota > Betaproteobacteria > Burkholderiales > Comamonadaceae > Variovorax > Variovorax sp. P1_G12. The sequence goes on from NZ_JBFUBW010000005.1 coordinate 170,584, forward strand.
ACCAGGTTGACCGTCATGCCCGGGCCGGACCGCGCCGAGTCGGCTGCGGCCACGGCGCGATGCTGGCGCAGCACCGCATCGCTGAGCGGCTCGGGGAGTCGCGCCAGCGGATGGTGCGGCGCCACTGCGTAGACGAAGCGCAGCTCGCCCAGCGGGCGGCTGCGGATCCCCGTGGCCGTGAAGGCCAGGTTGGCGGCGTCGAGCACCGCGCCCACGGCCAGATCGGCTTCGCCGCTGGTCAGCGCCTCGAGGGTGCCCAGCAGCGTCTCGTCGCGCAGCTTGAGCCGCGTCGGAGGATCGAGGGCGAAGAACGCGTTCACCAGATCGAGCAGCGGATCGCGCGCGATCACGCTGTCCACCGCGATCGTGAGCATCGGCTCCCAGCCGGTCGCGATGCGCTTGACCCGGTTGGCGACCGCGTCGATCTCGCTCAGCAGCCGGGCCGATTCGCGCAGCAGCTCCACCCCGGCTTCGGTGACCCGTGCCTGGCGCCCGCTGCGGTCGAACAGCAGCACGTCGAGCGCATCCTCGATCAGGCGGACCCGATAGCTCAGCGCGCTGGGCACCAGGTTGAGCGAGCGGGCCGCGGCGGCGAAGCTGCCCGTGCTGGCCACGGTCTGCAGCATCGCGAACGCGTCGGGCGTCAGCACGTCACGGGCAGTAGGCATGGCGGTCGATCATTCAAAAAAATTGAATGATGCCATCAAAGCAGAACGTCTTGAGGCCGGGGCGCGGGGCCTAAAGTTCCACACATCCGCCGCGCACAGGGCGCGGCATTCGAAGCGCCCTCCACGAGAGGGCAGGAGTTCGACGATGTTGCAAGTCCGTAAATCCCAGGAACGAGGCTATGCCGACCACGGCTGGCTGCGTTCCTTTCACAGTTTCTCCTTTGCGGGTTACTACGATCCGGCCCACATGGGCTTCGGCAACCTGCGCGTGATCAACGAGGACCGGGTCGCCGCCGGTGCCGGCTTCGGCACGCACGGCCACAAGGACATGGAAATCATCAGCTACGTGCTGTCGGGCGAACTGGCGCACAAGGACAGCATGGGCAACGTGGAATCGATCCCGCCCGGCGACGTCCAGCGCATGAGCGCGGGCCGCGGCGTGATGCACAGCGAGTTCAACCACAAGGCCGACCAGACCACGCACTTCCTGCAGATCTGGATCGAGCCCAACGTGCGCGGCATCGCGCCGGGGTACGAGCAGAAGACCTTCGCGGCCGAGGAGAAGCGCGGCAAGCTGCGCCTCGTCGCATCGCCCGACGGCGCCGACGGTTCGGTGCTGGTGCATGCGGATGCGCGGCTGTTCGCGGGCCTGCTCGACGGCGACGAACAAGCCAGCCTGGCGCTGGACCCGAAGCGCAAGAGCTACGTGCATCTCGTGCGCGGCGAACTCGAGGCCAATGGCACGAAGCTCGCTACGGGTGATGCGGCCTTGCTCGAAGGCGAAAGCCGGCTGACCCTCGGCGCCGCCAAGGATGCTGAAGTGCTCGTGTTCGATCTTGCCGCCTGAAGTTCACTTTTTTTCAACCTAGAGGAGTCCATCCCATGTCCACCACCACCGCATCTCCGTACGCCGCTCCGGCCACCACCGGCGCCGCCCAAGACTCGCTCGCGCTGCTCGGCCGCGTGCTGATCGCATTGCTCTTCGTGCCCGCCGGCTTCGCCAAGATCGGCGGCTTTGCCGGCATCGTCGGCTACATCGGCGCAGTCGGCCTGCCGTTGCCGCAACTCGGCGCAGTCATCGCGATCGTCGTCGAGCTGGGTCTCGGCCTGTTGCTGCTGGTCGGCTACAAGACGCGCATCGTGTCGATCGTGCTGGCCGTGTTCACGGTCGCGACGGCCGTGTTCTTCCACAACTTCTGGGCCATGCCCGCCGACAAGGCGTACATCAACCAGCTGATGTTCTTCAAGAACATCGCGATCGCCGGTGGCCTGCTCGCGATCGCCGCGCTCGGCGCCGGCCGTTTCAGCATCGACAAGAAGTAGCTCGCCCCCAGGTTGGCCGGCACGTCGTGCCGGGGCGGCGTCGGCCGCGGGCTTAGGATGCGCTTTTTGCGTTGACTAGGAAAAGTTCATGGCCGACATCGCTGTCGTTTTTCATTCGGGCTACGGCCACACGCAGCGCGTCGCGCAGGCGGTGGCCGACGGCGCGGGAGCCCATTTGCTCGCGATCGACGCCGATGGCAATCTTCCGGCCCATGGCTGGGAGCTGCTGGCGGCGGCGGACGCGATCATCATGGGCGCGCCCACCTACATGGGTGGCCCGAGCTGGCAGTTCAAGAAATTCGCGGACGCCTCTTCCAAGGTCTGGTACGTCCAGGGCTGGAAGAACAAGCTCTTCGCGGGCTTCAGCAACAGCGCCGCCATGAACGGCGACAAGGACGCCACGCTGACCTACCTGTGGCACCTGGCCATGCAGCACAGCGGCCTCTGGGTCAGCCTCGGCATCATGCCGGCCAACAGCAAGGCGGCCCGGCGCGACTCGATCAACTACGTCGGCGGCTACAACGGCCTGCTGACCACCTCGCCCTCCGATGCGAGCCCGGCCGAGATGGCACGGGGCGACCTCGACACCGCGATCGCATTTGGCGAACGCGTGGCCGTGGTGGCAAGATCAAAGCGATGAAACACCCCCGCAGCGCCTGCGGCGCCGCCCCCTCGAGGGGGCGATACCAGCGGCCCGGCGAAGCCGGTTCCGCGGTATCCCTGGAATGGACCCGTGCCGGGTTCATGGGGTGGAAAACGCAACCCTTCACCGAGGAATCACGATGACCGCACCGCTTCTGCTCCAACCGCACGACAAGGACCTGGGGGGCGGCTTCAACGTCCGGCGCCTGCTGCCGTCGGCGAAGCGCCGCTCGGTCGGCCCCTTCGTCTTCTTCGACCATTTCGGGCCGGCCACCGAGACGCCCGGCAAGGCGCATGACGTGCGGCCGCATCCGCACATCGGCCTGGCCACCGTCACTTACCTCTTCGAGGGCGCGATGATGCATCGCGACAGCCTCGGCAGCGTGCAGGAGATCCGTCCCGGCGCGATCAACTGGATGACCGCGGGGCGCGGCATCGTGCATTCGGAGCGCAAGCCCGAGTCGCTGCTCGACGCCACCTATGTGAACCACGGGCTCCAGCTCTGGGCTGCCTTGCCGCAGGCCCACGAAGAGGTCGAGCCCAGCTTCGTGCACACCGAGGCGGCGGACATTCCGGCGCTGGACGTGCAGGGCGTGCCGGTCCGGGTGCTGGTCGGCGAAGCCTTCGGCGTCCGCTCGCCGGTCGCGACCTTGTCGCAGACCCTGTATCTCGACCTCGCGCTGCCGGCGGGCGCGCGCTTCGAGCTGCCGGCGCTTGCGCCCGAGCTGGCGATCTATCCGGTCGACGGCGACCTCACGCTCGACGGCATGCCGGTGGCGCGGCACACCATGGCGATGCTGCCCGAAGGCGCAGGCGGCATGCTGGCGGCGGAGCGTGCGGTCCGTCTCGTGGTGATCGGCGGCGAGCCGCTCGACGGCCCGCGCTTCATCACCTGGAACTTCGTCTCGAGCCGGCGCGAGCGCATCCTCGAGGCCGGCGCCGAGTGGGCCGCCCAGCGCCTGGGACAGGTGCCCGGCGAGACCGAATTCATCCCGCTGCCGGGGCACCCGTTCCAGGTGCAGTCTTAGGAATTCAGCGCTTGATCGCCAGGTCCGGGTCTTCCTGCGCCCGGGCGCTGGCGCGGTTCGAACGCGCGCTCAAGTCGGGCGCCAGGGACTCCCGGCCATCGAACACGAAGCACTCGCCGTGGTAGTGCGCACCGCCGACCTGCTCGAAGTACTTGAGGATCCCGCCTTCGAGTTGCAGCACGTCGGCGACGCCTTCCTCGCGCATCAGGATCGCGGCCTTCTCGCAGCGGATGCCGCCGGTGCAGAAGCTCACGACCGTCTTGCCGGCGAACGCTTGCGCATGTCGGGTCAGCGCCTTCGGGAATTCGGTGAACTTGCTGATCCGCCAGTCGATCGCGCCATCGAACGTGCCGTGATCGACCTCGAAGGCATTTCGCGTGTCGAGCAGCGCGATCGGCTTGCCGGCATCGTCGTGCCCCTGGTCGAGCCAGCGCTTCAGGGTCGGCGCATCCACGCCCGGCGCGCGGCCCGCGGCCGGCTGGATCGCGGGATGGTCCATCCGGATGATCTCGCGCTTCCGCTTGACCAGCATGCGCCGGAACGGCTGCGCCTGCGACCAGCTCTCCTTGGCCTCCAGATCGGCGAAGCGCGGATCGGCGCGCAGTTCGCCCAGGAACGCCCGGACGTGGTCCTTTTCCCCTGCGAGAAACAGGTTGATGCCCTCGGGCGCGAGCAGGATGGTGCCCTTGAGCGCCAGCGCATGGGTGCGGGCACGCAAGTGCTCGCGCAGGTCGGCGCCGTCGTCGATGCCGACGAACTTGTAAGCCGCGATATTCAGTATTTCTTGCACGGGAGGCGATTGTAGGGATGCCCGCATCACATCGTGGAGGCGGCGTTTTCTACAATGACCGGATGTTCGTTCACCTGCGCCTGCACACCGAGTTTTCCGTCGTCGACGGTACCAACCGCATCGATGAAGTCGTCAAGGCCGCGGCCGCCGACGGCCAGCCTTCGCTGGCGATCACCGACCTCAACAATCTCTTCGGCGCCGTCAAGTTCTACAAGGAGGCGCGCGGCAAGGGCGTCAAGCCGGTGCTCGGCACCGAGGTCTTCGTCGAAGGCCTGGGCGCCGAGCCCGGCGCCCTCACGCGCATCGTGCTGCTGGTGCAGAACAAGGAAGGCTACCTGAACCTGTCCGAGCTGCTGGCGCGCGCCTGGACCCAGAACGTCGGCCGAGGCCAGTCCCAGGCCGCCTGCAAGCTGGCCTGGCTCGAAGAATTGCAGGGCGGGCTGATCGCGCTCTCGGGCGCGCAGGCCGGACCGCTCGGCGCGCCGCTGCTGCAAGGCCAGGAGGAGCGCGCCGCGGAGATCGCGCTGCAGCTCGCCGGCCTGTTCCCGCATCGCTTCTACATCGAGCTCCAGCGCGCCGGACGGCCCGAGGACGAGCCGCACGTGATCGCGGCCGTGAAGCTCGCCGCCCGCCTGCGCTTGCCCGTGGTCGCGACGCATCCGGTGCAGTTCGCCACCGCCGACGACTACGAGGCGCACGAGGCGCGCGTCTGCATCTCCGAGGGCGAGATCCTCGGCAACCCGCGCCGGGTGCGCAAGTTCACGCGCGAGCAGTACTTCAAGTCGTCGGCCGAGATGGCCGCGCTCTTCGCCGATGTGCCGAGCGCGCTCGCCAACACGGTCGAGATCGCCAAGCGCTGCAACCTCACGCTGGTGCTCGGCAAGCCGCAGCTGCCGAACTTCCCGACGCCCAACGGCATGCCGATCGAGGAGTATTTCCGCGTCGCCTCCTTCGAAGGGCTGGAACAGCGCCTCGCCCACCTGTACCCCGAGGCCGCGAAGCGCGATGCCGAGCGGCCACGCTACGTCGAGCGGCTGGAGTTCGAGATCAACACGATCTTGAAGATGGGTTTCCCGGGCTACTTCCTGATCGTCGGCGACTTCATCAACTGGGCCAAGAAGAACGGCTGCCCGGTCGGCCCGGGACGGGGTTCGGGCGCCGGTTCGCTGGTCGCCTATGCGCTCAAGATCACCGACCTCGACCCGCTCGAATACAAGCTGCTGTTCGAACGTTTCCTGAACCCCGAGCGGGTCTCGATGCCCGACTTCGACATCGACTTCTGCCAGGGCAACCGCGACCGCGTCATCGACTACGTCAAGGACAAGTACGGTCGCGACGCGGTGAGCCAGATCGCCACCTTCGGCACCATGGCCGCACGCGCCGCGATCCGCGACGTCGGCCGCGTGCTCGACATGAGCTACATGTTCTGCGACGGCATCAGCAAGCTGATCCCGAACAAGCCGGGCAAGCCGGTGACGATCCAGTACCCGCCCGCGGACCTGTCGGAGGCCGACCGCGAAAAGTACGCGATCGCGGCCGAGCCGCAGCTCGCGGCCCGGATCGAGAAGGAGGAAGAAGTCCGCATGCTGGTCGAGCTGGCGCAGAAGCTCGAAGGCATGACGCGCAACATCGGCATGCACGCCGGCGGCGTGCTGATCGCGCCGGGCAAGCTCACCGACTTCTGCCCGCTCTACCAGCAGCCGGGCAGCGACTCGGCCGTGAGCCAGTACGACAAGGACGACGTCGAGGCGGTCGGCCTGGTGAAGTTCGACTTTCTGGGCCTGGCCACGCTGACGATCCTGGAGATCGCCAAGGACTTCATCGTCGCGCGCCACAAGGGCCAGGAGAACTTCGCCTTCGAGAACATTCCGCTCAACGACGTGCCCACGTACAAGCTCTTTTCCGAGGGCAAGACCGAGGCCGTGTTCCAGTTCGAATCGCGCGGCATGCAGGGCATGCTGAAGGACGCGCGGCCGACCCGGCTCGAGGATCTGATCGCGCTCAACGCGCTGTACCGGCCCGGCCCGATGGACCTGATCCCGAGCTTCGTGGCGCGCAAGCACGGGCGCGAGCCGGTCGAGTATCCGCATCCGCTGGTGGCCGACATGCTCTCCGAGACCTACGGCATCATGGTCTACCAGGAGCAGGTGATGCAGACCGCGCAGATCCTGGGCGGCTACTCGCTCGGCGGCGCCGACCTGCTGCGCCGCGCGATGGGCAAGAAGAAGGCCGAGGAGATGGCCGAGCACCGCGAGATCTTCCGCAAAGGTGCCGCCAAGAACGACATCGACCAGAAGAAGGCCGACGAGATCTTCGACCTGATGGAGAAGTTCGCGGGCTACGGCTTCAACAAGTCGCACGCGGCGGCCTACTCGCTGCTGGCGTACCACACCGGCTGGCTCAAGGTCCACTACACGGCCGAGTTCTTCTGCGCCAACATGACCGTCGAAATGGACGACACCGACAAGCTCAAGGTGCTGTTCGAGGACGCGCAGAAGAACTTCGGCATCACCTTCGAGCCGCCGGACGTGAACCGCGGCAACTACCGCTTCGAGCCGGTCAACGACAAGGTCATCCGCTATGGCCTCGGTGCCGTCAAGGGCACGGGGCAACTGGCGGTCGAAGCGATCGTCAAGGCGCGCGAGGAGGGCGGCCCGTTCACGAGCCTGTTCGACTTCTGCGTCCGGGTGGATCGCCAGCGCATCAACAAGCGCACGGTCGAGGCGCTGATCAAGGCCGGCGCCTTCGATTCGCTGCAGCAGAACCGGGCCTCGCTGATCGCCTCGGTCGACCGGGCCTTCGAGTTCGCCAGTGCGACCCAGGCGAACGCGGCGCAGGTCGACATCTTCGGCGACAGCGAGCACGGCTCGGCGACGCAGGAGCCCGACATGATCGACGCCACGCCCTGGGGCGTGAAGGAGCGCCTGACCTACGAGAAGACCGCGGTCGGCTTCTACCTGTCGGGGCACCTGTTCGACGAGGTCGCGCACGAGGTGCGGCGCTTCTGCAAGCGCGAGATCGACGACCTGCTCGACAGCCGCGACCAACAGGTGATCGCGGGCATCGTGAGCGACTTCCGCATGATCAACGGCCAGCGCGGCCGGCTCGCCATCTTCAAGCTCGACGACAAGTCGGGCGCCATCGATGCGACGGCCGACGATGCGCTGTTCAACGCCAACCGCAACGTGCTCAAGGACGACGAACTGGTGATCGTGAGCGGACGCCTGCAGCCGGGCCGCGGCGGCTTCGAGGCCCGCTTCCAGGTCCAGCAGGTGTGGGACCTGGCGACGGCGCGCTGCCGCTTCGGCAAGTTCCTGCGCGTGGCGGTCAACGGCAAGGCGCCCGACATCGCGCGGCTGGTGAAGGATTTTCCGCCGCGCACCGAGCAGAGCGAGCATGGCGAACTGCTGCAGGGGCTGGGCGTGCGCCTGTCGCTGGCACGCGGCGGAGCGCAGGTCGAGCTGCAACTGGGCGAGCGGGCGAAGTTCTTTCCGACCGATGCGGCACTGGCGAGCTGGACGGCGCAGGCCGAGGCGGGCAAGGCGTCGGTGGTCTACGAATAGCGCCACAGCGGCCGCCCCCATGATTGCGCTGGACCGGGAGCTGTTCCTGCTGCTGAACGCGGATGCGGGCGATCGGAGGTGGCTGGTCGAGGCGGGGTACTTCCTGTCCGTCCACGCCCATTGGCTGTTGCTGGCGCTCCTGGCGGGTCTGGCGATTCATCGATGGCGGCCCCTGGTCAGGCCCGTCGTGGCCGCCGTCCTGGCGATCCTGCTGGGCAGCCTGGCTTGCGAACTCATCGGACTGGCATGGGATCGGCCGCGGCCCTTCGAGAGCGGCCTGGGCTACCAGCACCTGGCGCACGGTCCGAGCCCGTCGTTTCCGAGCAGCCACGCCACCGCCTACGGTGCCTTGGCGTTCTCGTTTCTGCTCGTGCCGCGCTACCGGTCGGTGGGCGGCCTCCTGCTTGCGCTCGCCGGCCTCGTGGGCATTTCACGGGTGGTCGTCGGCGTGCACTACCCGCTGGACATCGCGATCGGCATGGCGATCGGATGCCTTTCGGCGATCGCCGCGCACGCCTTGATCGATCGGCTGGCCGGGCCGCGGATCGTGCCGTCTGCCTGAGTCCTCAGGACTTCGGCCTTAGCGCCACGATCAGCCGCGGCGGCACGCTGCCGTCGATGTCGCGTGGCAGTTTTTCGGTCTTCTGCAAGGCGCGAAGGGCGGCCTCGTCCCAGGCTGGAAGTCCGCTGGACTTGACCAGTACCGGCGTGCCGACGATGGTGCCGTCGGGTGCCAGCCGGACATCGAACTCGGCGACTGGATTGCCGCTCACAAGGTCTACGCCGGGGAAGACGACATTGGGTCGTACGGCTGCGTTGACCTTGCCACCGTAGCTGCCCGACGGGCCCGAGGACTTCGCCGCGGCGCCTTCGCCGCCCGAGCCCGCCATCGCCTGCATGCGCTTGAGCGTGGCCGAGCGGTCGGCCGCGGCCTGGGCCGCCTGCTTGGCCTCGGCTTCCTTCTTTTTCGCGGCTTCGGCCTGCTTGGCCTCGGCCTCCTGCTTGCGCTTCTGCTCGGCCAGCTTCTTCTGTTCTTCCTTCTTGCGCTCGGCCTCGTCCTCGGCGCGCTCGCGGGCCTCGGCCTCGCGCTTTTCCTGCGCCGCCTTCTTCGCCGCTTCGAGCTTCTTCTGCTGCTGGGCCTGCTGTTCGAGCTCGCGCTCGCGTTCCTTCTGCTCCTTCAGCTTCTTCTCGCGTTCGAGCGCGATGTCGGGCTGCTTGGGAACCGGCGTCGGTTCCGGTGGCCGTACCGCCTGGGGTGGAGGTGGAGGCGGTGGGGGCGGCGGCGGTGCCGGCGTGGGGGTCGGGGCCGGCGGTACGGGCACCGGCGCCACGGCGCGCGGTGCGGCCTGCTGGATGGTCGAGGACCACAGCTCGGCCTCGACCGCGTCGTTCTCGGCCTCGCGCCGCCAGTTCACGCCCCAGGTCAGCGCCGCGATCAGCAGGGCATGGGCGATCAGCGCCAGCGCCACGGCGCGCGGGGTGCCGCGCTGCGGCGGTGGCGCGAATTCGGGACGGTCGGCGGCCAGCGACATCACTTCGCGCCGGTGGTCTGGACCGAGAGGCCGACGCGCTCGATGCCGCTGCGCTTCAACTGGTTCATCGCCTTCACCACGGTCTCGTACTTGACGGTCTTGTCGGCGCTGATGACCACCGGCCGGTCGGCGTCGCCGCCCTGGGCGGTCTTGGCGGCCGCGCCGATCTGCGTCATCGGGATCGAGCTGCCGCCGGTGCCGGTGGACGAATCCTTCTTGATCTGCACTTCGTCATCGCTCTTGATCACGATCTCGATCGGGCGGTCGGGCTGCTTGTTGGCCTTGTCGACGGTGGGCAGGTTGATGACGCTCGGCGTGATCAGCGGCGCCGTGACCATGAAGATGATCAGCAGCACCAGCATCACGTCGATGAACGGGACCATGTTGATCTCGTTGATCGTGCGGCGGCCGCGGCCGCGGGAGGACATGGCGGGCATGGTGCGGTGCTCCGTTCAGCGGCCGCCGGCCGGGGTCACCGTGGCCGGGTTCACGTGGGCCGTCAGGTTGCGCTGCAGGATGTTCGAGAACTCCTCGATGAAGGTCTCGAGCGCGATCGCGATCTTGTCGATCTCGCGCGCGAAGCGGTTGTAGGCGACCACCGCGGGGATCGCCGCGAACAGGCCGATCGCGGTGGCGACCAGCGCTTCGGCGATGCCGGGTGCCACGGTCGAGAGCGTTACCTGGGCCAGCGCGGCCAGGCCGGTGAAGGCGTGCATGATCCCCCAGACCGTGCCGAACAGGCCGACATAGGGAGAGACGGAGCCGACCGTCGCCAGGAAGGACAGGTTCTGCTCGACCGCATCGAGTTCGCGCTGGTAGCTGGCCCGCATCGCGCGGCGTGCACCGTCGAGCAGGGTGGCGGCATCCGAGACGTGGCGTTCGCGCAGCTTCTGGTATTCGCGCATGCCGGAGGCGAAGATGCGCTCCATCGGGCCGGCGAACTTGGCGTTCTGCGCGGCCGAGGAGAACAGCTCGTTCAGGCTGGTGCCGGACCAGAAGTCGCGTTCGAAGTCATCGTTCAACGAGCGCGTGCGCTTGAGCGCGAAGTACTTGCGGAAGATCGCTGCCCAGCTGGCAACGGAAACCAGGATCAGCAGCAGCACCACGAGCTGCACCGGCAGGCTGGCGTGGATCAGGAGGGAGAGGATCGACAGGTCTTGTTGATTCATGGCTTGAGAGGTTGAGACATGGAACCGGCGAAGTGCTCGAGGGTTCCCGAAACTTGGCGCGGGATGCGCGCAGGACGCAAGCTGGCCGCATCGACCCAGCCGATGCGAATCGTGCCCTCGCACAACAGGGCGGGACCGGCCGCCACGTCGCTTGCGGATTGCTCTGAATTTGATAGCACGCGCTGGGCGATTATCAGTGACGCCGAGCCGATCTGGCGCAGCTCGGCTGTAACCAGCAGTTCGTCGTCGAGCCGGGCGGGGCGGTGGTACTTGAGCTGGGTCTCGCTGACCACGAAAATGCCGCCGGTGTCCTCGCGCAGCTGGCGCTGCGCAATGCCCATCGAGCGCAGCCACTCGGTGCGGGCGCGCTCCATGAACTTGAGGTAGTTGGCATAGAACACGATGCCGCCGGCATCGGTGTCCTCCCAGTAGACGCGGATCGGCAGCGCGAAGCTCATCGGCGCACCTTCGTGCTTCGCACTGCGGTGCCAGCGTGCTTGGGGCGGCGCGGCGCTGCGCTCATGCAGGGACCGCGGCGCCGGCCCAGGCGCGCAGGCGGGCGATCGATTCCTCGAGGTGTGCCATCGAGCTGGCGGTCGAGAAACGGATGAAGCGCCCGGTCTCGGCGGCACCGAAGTCGCGGCCCGGCGTGACCGCGACATGGGCCTGCTTCATGGCCTCGAAGGCGAAATCCCAGCTGCCCGAGATGCCGAGCTTCCCGGCGAACGAGGAACAGTCGGCCCAGGCGTAGAAGGCGCCATCGGGCATCACCGGCACCTCGAGGCCGAGCGCCTGGAGCTGCGGGATGAACCAGTCGCGGCGCGCCTTGAACTCGGCCCGCCGGCGTTCGTATTCGGCAATGCTGTCGGTTTCGAAGCAGGCGAGCGCCGCGTACTGCGACACCGTGCTGGCGCAGATGAAGAGGTTCTGCGCCAGGCGCTCCACGGCCGGCACCAGTGCATCCGGCACCACCAGCCAGCCGAGGCGCCAGCCGGTCATGTTGAAGTACTTGCTGAAGCTGTTGATGCTGATCACCTGGTCGTCGATCGCCAGCGCCGTCTGGCCGAAGGCATCGTCGTACGACAGGCCGAGATAGATCTCGTCGATCAGCGTGATGCCGCCGCGCGCGCTCACGACCTCGTGGATGCGGCGCAGTTCGTCGGGCGCGATCGAGGTGCCGGTCGGGTTCGACGGCGAGGCCAGCAGCACGCCGCGGGTGCGTTCGGTCCATGCGGCCTCGACCTTGGCGGCGCTGAGTTGGAAGCGCTCGGCCGCGGTGGTCGGCACCAGCACGGCACGGCCGTCGGCCGCGGTCACGAAGTGGCGGTTGCAGGGATAGCTCGGGTCCGGCAGCAGCATCTCGTCGCCGGCCTCGATCAGGGCCAGGCAGGCGAGTTGCAGGGCCGCCGAGGCGCCGGCCGTGATCACGATGCGGCGCGCCGGCACGTCCACCTTGAAGCGCTCGGCGTACCAGCCGCTGATGCGCTCGCGCAAGTGATCGAGGCCGGTGGCCTGCGTGTACTGCGTGGCGCCGGCGCGCACCGCGCGCGCGGCCGCTTCCTGCACCAGCGGCGGCGCGGTGAAGTCGGGCTCGCCGATGTTCAGGAAGATCATCGGCCGGTCGGTGTGCGCGACCTCGCGCGCGAGCTTCGAGGCCGCCTTGGCCACTTCCATCACGTAGAAGGGCTCGATGCGCTCAGCGCGGCTCGAAATCCTCATGGCTTGGCCTTGCCGGTCAATCGGTCGGCCTCGACCTCGTCGCGGCGCAATTGGGGGGCGAGGCCATTGAGCACCGCGTTGACATACTTGTGGCCGTCGGTGCCGCCGAATTCCTTGGTCAGCTCGATGCACTCGTTGAGCACCACGCGCCAGGGCACGTCGAGGCAATTCTGGAACTCGTAGACGCCGATCCACATCACGGCATGCTCGACGGGCGAGATCTCCTCGAGCTTGCGGTCGAGCAGCGGCACGATCAGCGCGTCGAGTTCGGCCGCGCCTTCGATCGAGCCGTGCAGCAGCGCGTCGTAGTGCGCCGCGTCGGCCTTGTGGAAGCCGGCCAGGTCGCGCGTGAACTGGTCGATGGACGCCGCATCGTTGCGACCCACGAGGTGCTGGTAGAGCGCCTGCAGCGCGAACTCGCGCGCCCGGCTGCGGTTCGACTTGGCGGAGGCCTTGCGGGCCCCCGTGCTGGTGAGCCCGGTGCGGGTCTGGCGCGGCTTGCCGCTGGATGCTTTGGTGTCGTCGGTCATGAAAGGGTGGCGAGCAGCCGCGCCATCTCGACCGCCACGCGCGCGGCGTCGCGGCCCTTGTCGGTCTGTCGCGCCACGGCCTGTTCGAGGTTTTCGGTGGTGAGGATCGCGTTCGCGATCGGGATGCGGTAGTCCAGCGCCAGCCGGCTCACGCTGGCGCCGGATTCGTTGGCCACCAGCTCGAAGTGGTAGGTCTCGCCGCGGATGATGCAGCCGAGCGCGACCAGCGCGTGGTAGCGCTGGCGCTCGGCCAGCGCCTGCAGGGCCACCGGGACTTCGAGCGCGCCCGGCACGCTCAGGTGCTCGATGTCGGCCTCGGCGACGCCGAGCGCCGCCAGCTCGGCGCGGCAGGCCGTAGCCAGCGCATCCGTGATGTCTTCGTTGAAGCGCGCCTGCACGATCCCGATGCGCAGTCCCTTGCCGTCGAGCGCGACGTCGGCGCCCTTGTTCGCGTGTTGCATCAGCTCTCGTCTTTCGTGATGTAGCCGGCGATTTCAAGACCGTACCCGGCGGCCATGCTCGGCATGCGGCGCGGCGTGCCAAGGAGGTTCATCTTGTGGACCCCGCACTCGCGCAGGATCTGGGCGCCGATGCCGTAGCTGCGCAGGTCCATGCGGCCGCGCTCCGGCGCCTGCGCCGGGCGTGCGGTGCCGTCGAATTGCGACAGCAGCTCGGCGCCGGTCTCGCCGCAGTTCAGCAGCACGGCCACGCCCTGGCCCTGGCCGGCGATATGGGCCAGGCTGGCGTCGAGGCTCCACGAATGCAGGCCGCGATTGACTTCGAGCGCGTCGAGCACCGAGAGCGGCTCGTGCACGCGCACGTCCACCGTGTCGCCGGCATTCCACTTGCCGCGCACCAGCGCCAGGTGCACGCCGCGGCTGGGCTTGTCCTTGAACGCATGCGCCGTGAACGGGCCCCAGGCGGTCTGGATCTCGCGGCAGCCGACCTTCTCGATCAGCGTTTCGGTGTGGCTGCGGTGTTCGATCAGGGCCGCGATGGTGCCGATCTTGATGTCGTGCTCGGCCGCGAAGAGCTGCAGGTCGGGCAGGCGCGCCATGGTGCCGTCCTCGTTCATCACCTCGCAGATCACCGAAGCCGGCGAGCAGCCGGCCATGGCCGCGAGATCGCAACCCGCCTCGGTATGGCCGGCGCGCATCAGCACGCCGCCGTCGACCGCCTGCAGCGGGAAGATGTGGCCGGGCTGGACCAGGTCGGAGGCGACCGCGTCGGGCGCCACCGCCGCCTGCACCGTGCGCGAGCGGTCGGCCGCCGAGATGCCGGTGGTCACGCCTTCGGCGGCCTCGATCGAGACCGTGAAGGCGGTCGAATGTTTGGCGCCGTTGCGCGCCACCATCGGCGGCAGTTGCAGCCGCTCGCACATCTCGCGCGACAAGGTGAGGCAGATCAGGCCGCGCGCATGGCGCGCCATGAAGTTGATCGCCTCGGGCGTCACGTGGTCGGCGGCGAGCACGATGTCGCCCTCGTTTTCGCGGTCTTCCTCGTCGACCAGGATCACCATCCGGCCGGCGCGCAGCTCGGCCACGATCTCCTCGACCGGGGAAATGGGCGCGGGCGCACGGCCGCTGCGCGGGGCGCCGATCGGCGTGACGGAGGCGTTCATGGGGTGCTGTCTTTCTGGGGTGGTTGGATGACGCCGGCCTGGAGCATGCGCTCCACGTAGCGGGCGACGGTGTCGATTTCGAGGTTGACCCGGCTGCCGGGCTTCAGGCCGCCGAGTGCGGTGTTTTCCACCGTGTGCGGAATCAGGTTGATGCTGACTTCGCTGCCGTCCGGGCCGTCGCTGACGCTGTTGACCGTCAGGCTCACGCCGTTGACGGTGATCGAGCCCTTGTAGGCGAGGAAGCGGGCCAGCGCGGGCGGCGCGAGCACGCGCAGTTCCCAGCTCTCGCCGACGGCCGCGAAGCGATTCACGATGCCGATGCCGTCGACATGGCCCGAGACGATGTGGCCGCCCAGGCGGTCGCTGGCGCGCAGCGCCTTCTCCAGATTCACGCGCGTCGCGGGATCGGACAGGCCGGCCGTCTTGTCCAGCGATTCGGCGGAAATGTCGATGGTGAACTGCTTTTGGGCTGGATCGAGCGTGGTGACGGTCATGCAGGCGCCGTTGAGCGCGATGCTGTCGCCGAGCCCCACGTCGTCCAGATAGCCGTCGGGCACCGCAATGCTGAGCCGCTTGCCGTGGGATGAAGAGCTGCCGAGGTCGTGGACGGCGGCGATGCGCCCCACGCCGGTAATGATTCCGGTGAACATGAGCGCATTTTCGCAGAGATGCGGGTCGGTCTTTCGACGCGGTCCTAAAAGTGATCCCGGCCGGCGACCCGGGCGACGATCCGGAGATCGGGTCCGATGGCCTCGAAGGACTGGAATTCGAGCGCCAGCGCGGCGCCGAGCGATGTCAGGGCGCCGCCCGCATGGGGGTGGCTGGCGATGCCCAGGCCGTCGCCGATGAACTTCGGCGCCAGGTAGATCAGCAGTTCGTCGACCAGGCCTTCGCGCATCAGCGAGCCATTGAGCTTGTGGCCGGCCTCGACGTGAAGCTCGTTGACTTCTCGCCGGGCGAGGTCGCCGAGCAGCGCCGGGAGGTCGACCTTGCCGGCGGCATCGGCCAGGCAGTGCACGGTGGCACCGCGCGCCTCGAGCGCGCGGGCCCTGTCGTCGTTGCGCGCGGCCGCGTAGATCCAGACCGGACGATCCTGGATGTCGAAGAGGCGCGCGTCGGGCGGCGTCTGCAGGCGGCTGTCGACGATCACCAGGGGCGGCTGGCGTACGGTGTCGACCCCGCGCACGTCGAGCCGGGGGTTGTCCTCGATCACCGTGCCCACGCCGGTCAGGATGGCGCCGGCGCGGGCCCGCCAGGCGTGGCCGTCGGCGCGCGCCGCCTCGGCGGTGATCCACTGGCTGCTGCCGTTTTCGAGCGCGGTCCTGCCGTCGAGCGATGCCGCCGCCTTGAGGCGAACCCAGGGGGTGTGGCGGATCATGCGGCTGAGGAATCCGATGTTGAGTGCGCGCGCCGCTTCGGCCTGGGGTCCGATCTCGACCTCGACGCCGGCGGCGCGCAGGCGCTCGAAGCCCTGGCCCGACACCAGCGGGTTCGGGTCGGCGATCGAGGCGACGACCTTGGCGATGCCGGCCTCGACCAGTGCGTCGCAGCAAGGGCCGGTGCGGCCGTGGTGGGCACAGGGCTCGAGTGTCACGAAGGCGGTCGCGCCAGTCGTCGATTCGCCGCGCGCCGCTGCATCGCGCAGCGCCATCACTTCGGCGTGCGGGCCGCCGGTGCGCTGCGTCTGGCCGCTGCCGACGATGCGGCCGTCGGCCGCCAGGATGACGCAGCCGACCGCGGGATTCGGCGGCGCCGTGGTGCTGGCCGCGCGGGCCAGCGAGAGGGCGAGGCGCATGGCCTCGTCGGCGGACAGCGGCAGGGTTGGGGAGGGCGTCGGGATCATGCTCGGGTGGGGCTTCAGCGGTTCCAGCACTCCGCCTTGAGTTCGTCCGAAGCGTCGGGAACGGCGAGCCCCCGCACACCGGCCTGGTCGAGCGTGTAGCCGCCGCACCGGTCGGCGGCCTGGGCGCCCTGGGGACGTGCGGTCAAAGTGTAGCCGCTGCCTTGGGCGTCCGCGGGCTCGAAGCCGATCCGATAGGCGCCCGAGGGCACGCGCTGGAGGGTTTCCGGAAAGGCGGCGGCGTCCGCCGGATAGAGGCCCGTGGCCGTCGCGACGCGTTCGAGCCAGTGAGCCGCCTGCAGCAGCCCGGCGCGGGCCTCGGCGCGCAGGCTGCGCTTCAGGTAGGCCTGGTAGGCCGGCAGCGCGACCGCCGCCAGGACGGCGATCAGCGCCACGACCATCAGCACCTCGGTCAGCGTGAAGCCGCGCGGACGCCGGGCAGTCATTGCAGCTGGCGCCAACTCGGGCGCAGCAGGATGCTGTCCAGCTGCTGCACGGGCGGCGCCACCGGCATGCCGGGCGCGGATACCGCCGTCTCCAGCTTGCCGTTGCGGATGCCCACGCTCAGGCCGGCCTCCACGCGCGAGGGCTGGCCGCTGCTCGTGCGCGGCAGGTGGGCGTAGAGCGTCGACCGGGGGGCCGAGCCATTGAGGATGTCGAGGGTGGTGCGGTAGCGGCGAGCGGGCGGCGGCGGGAAATCGGTGTCGGCGCTCGCGCTGACCGCCGGCACCTGGCTCCAGACATCGATCAGGTCGCCCTCGAACCAGTCCGGGTTCTGCAGCACCCGCTCGCCGGGCAGCGGCAGATCGAGGAACCAGCCTCGCCGTGCTTCGCTGCCGGTGTAGGGGACCGGATGGGAGGAGAGGGTGCCCGCGCCTTGGGCGGCGTCCAGTTGCACGGTCTGGGCTGCCAGGCGGCTTCGGCCGTCGGTGACCGCGCCCTGGCCCGCTCCGAATTCCAGCGACGCCTCGCCCGCAGGTCGCGCCGCTGCGCTGCGGCGCAGGATCGGCGTATCGTCATGGATGCCGTAGATCGTCTGCACCTGGCGCTCCGAGCCGTCGCCGGGCCCGCTTCGGCGGCCGGTCCCGAAGGCGATCTGCAGGCCGCCCTGGGGGTGGGGCTTCCAGACCGGCGCCGTGGTGATCGGCTGGTGCGCGGCCGCCGCCGATGCGTCGCGGGCCACGAACAGCGCAACGCCGCCGAAGGCCGTCTTCCAGCCGCGGGCGGCGGTCGAACGAAGGTCGAATTTCCACAGGTTGCCGAGCAGATCGCCCGCATAGGCGACGTCGGCCGTGCCGTTGCCGTCGAGATCGATCAGACGCGGCATGGCGAGCCCGTTGTCCCCGGCCGGGGAGGCGGTGATCTTGAGCAATTCCCGGTCGCGGTCGAGGTACTGGATCAGCAGCACCGCCTTGCGGTGGGCGCTGCGGGGGCCATTGCCGATGACCAGGGCCCAGCGACCGTCGTTCAGCTGGGTGATCTGCCGGCTGATCGAGGGATCGCCGGGTTCGGTCACGGGCTCGCCCAGGATCTCGCCGATGTCTTCGTCCATGGTGTCGGTGCCCGTGCGGTCCAGGACCACCCATCGGGCGGCCCCGGCCCTGTCGAACGCAGCCGGGTCGCTGACGTCGAGGACGAAGTAGCCCTTGCCCCCGGCGCCGAGAAAGCCCGCAAGGTAGGTTCGCCAGAGACCGGGATCGCCGCTGCCCGGGCCACCGAGGTACAGATCGCCGGCCAGCGGCGAGCCATCGACGAAGGGCTGGGGTCGGTCGTCCGGCCGTGTGAGTTGCGCCAGTCGGCCGTGCAGGCCATCGGGCACGTACGCGATTCTTTCCTCGCCGGTGGCGGCGTCGAAGCCGTGCAGCATGCCGTCGTTGGCGCCGACATAGAGCATCGATGGCCGCTGGCTCAGGGCGCGGCGGAAGCCCGCATGCGCTTCCATTGCATGGGCGGCCGGCGGTGGCCCCGCCTGGTGCCACAGCTTCGAATGCACGATGGCGCCATGCCGGGAGGTGCGGCGGCGCAGGGGCCCGCCCGGTGTGCCGCCCTGTTCCTTGCTGCGGTCTCCGCGCAGGTAGGCCAGGCGATCCTTCGCCATCGCCTCGTCCGCGGCAGCGGGAGCGCCGCCGTCGCCGAGGGCCATGAGTGCCGTCCGCTGCGCCTCGGACAGCGCGGCCCATTCCCAGGCGATGCCGGTCGCCGGCGCTCCGCCGCCCGGACTTCGGGCCGAGAGCACGACGCGCGATGCGGGCCAGTCGCTGCCGCGGGCATCCATCAGGGAGGCCGTGGAGCGCGGGCGTACCGGCCGGGCCGCGCCGGCGTCGCTGGCCGGGGTCGCGGGCATGACGCCCCACAACCCGGCCGTATCGAGGGTCGCGCTCCCGGACCGGAGTCGGTAGCCGGTGATCGATCCGGTCCAGCCGGGCGGGTCGAAGGCGGCCACGAACAACGCGGCCTCGTGGCGGCTCGAACGCGCACTGGCGGCCAGCGAGCTGACCTGCGCGGTCGCCCGCAGCCCTTCCGGCTGCGCGTCGAGCACCTGGGCCGGCAAGACGCAGGCCTGGATCGCCGCGGCGAATCCGCCGGCCTGCACTGCGAATTTCCATCTCATGGTTCAGGACCTCGTCTTCTTGCGCACCAGCGTGCTCTGGATCGCCGCCTGGGTCGTCGGCTTGCGCCCGTTCGCCACCACGGTGATCCGGTAAATGAAGGGCAGGGCGGCGTCGGGCGTGAAACGCTCGGCGGCGCCGCCCGCAGTCGCCGCCGCCGTGTCGCAGGGCAGCAACTCGACCCAGTACCAGCCGGGCGGCCGGGAGACCGCGACCTTCTTCATGCGCTCCAGCGCGATGCGGTCGGTCCAGAAGCGCGGCGGCACCTGGTCGGGGATGCAGATGCCCGCTGCGCACGAGGGACTGCGCTGGCCGAGCAGGTCCTGCAGCGCGAACAGCTCGGCAGGGCTGCCGGGATAGTGGCGCGCGTCGTTCGAAGCATCGGGCATGCCGGCCCCTTCGCCCAGGATGTCGGACTCGGCGTCGCGCAGGATTTCCTGCGCAGCCTCGAAGGCGCGCTGGAAATCGCCGTCGTTGCCGGTCGCCGCCTCGTCCAGCAGCGCAGTGCGGGAGGCCGTGAGCACCAGCATCGTGACCAGCAGGACGGTGACCATCATCACCAGCAGAGAGAAGCCGCGCTGTGGTGGCCATGCGGAGAGCGTCGCGTGCATGCCGCCTTCCTACCGGGTGCGCAGACGGAAGAGGTTGCGAAAGACCAGGTGCGTGCGGCCGGCACGCGGCTTGTCGGCATCGTCGCAGCCGCGGTAGTCCTTGGTTGCGCCCGCGCTGATCTCGCTGCCCCGCAGATCCAGGCAGACCTCGATGGCGGTGACTGCGGCCCACAGCTTGGCGCGCTGGACGGCGCCCGCATCCATGACCTGGATGCCGCTGCCGGTATCGACCCGGTAGCCGAGCTGGAAGTCCGCGACGTTGCCGATCACCGGTTGCAGGCCTTTGGCGCTGCGGCACATCAACTGTCCCTTGGCGTCGAGCGAGAAGGTGGCGCTGATCAGGTTCTCGGTTTCGACGTTGGCGCCGATGCAGTCGTACTGGGCCCAGATCCTCGGAGAGCCGCTGGCCGCAGGCCAGCGGGCGCGCGTGGCGGCCACCGAGACGCTGTCGCTGGCGCCGTCCGCGCCTTCGGTGCCGGAAATCACCGCCACGGCGTCCCCGGTCCCGGCGGCGTCGGGCGCGAAGGCGTACAGCCCGGTGGTTTCGTCGCGCACGGGCTCCAGCGAGCCGGCCTGGCGCAGTTGCTGGCCGATGACGTGCAGCGCATACGAGCCCTGCTGCTGCAACTGGCCCAGTTCGCTGACGCTGGCGGCCGCGCCGCGCGCCAGCAGCAGCGTTCCGAAAGCGGTTGCGATCACCAGCAGGCCGATCGCCATGCCCGCGAGCAGTTCGATCAGGCTCAGGCCCTGTTGCCGATGGCGCAGGCCAGGGTGAGCATCAGGGGTGGACATGGGCCAAATGACACAGGAGGCCGGCGGGACAACGCACACCGGCGGCCAGGCCGTCAACCCGGAAAGGCGCGTCGAGCGCCGGGTCGGACGGGCCATTCGCGTTGGCGTGCCAGGCGACCATCACGCCCAGTTGCCGCGGGCTGTCGCTCATCTCGAACACCACGCTGCGGCCCCGGGGCAGTGCGTTCGCGACCGCCTGCTTCCAGCGGGCGATGTCCCAGCGCGCGAGCGCTGTCGGTTCGCAGGCGGCCGTGCGGCAATCCGGGTGCGAAGGAGGTGGCAGGTCCCAGTGCGCTGCTTCGGCCGGCAGCGGGTGCATGTGCCCGGGATGGGTGCGAACGCGCTCGGCGAGATCCTCGATCAGGCGGATGGCCTGCGTCCGGTGGACGCTGGTCCGGGCATCGGCCAGGGCGCGCAGCTGCACACCGAGCAAGCCGAAGGCGATCAGCACGAGGAGGGTGAGCGACACCAGGGATTCGAGCAGCGTGATGCCGCGCTGCTCGCGGAACCGGCCAGCGTGCTTCAGCATTTTTCGGTCCCCTGGAGGGTCTGGAGCCGGCCGGCGGAGGACATGCACAGCACCCGCGCGGCGGTGCGGTCGGTGCTGCCCGGGGGCCTCAGCGTGAACCTGAAGGCGCCCAGGTTGTGGAAGCGGCCCCATCGGTTCAGGTTCAGGTAGGTCGAGGGACTGGGCACGCTCACCGTCACCTCGACGCCGCGCAACGGTGGCCAGGCCTGGATCAGCGCCTCGCCCGGATCGCCGTCGTCGTGGCCGTCCGCGAAGACCATCCAGCCGCAGCTCCAGTCCTGGTCGTTTCGGGGCGCGCATCCGCTGGCCGATGCCCGGCGCAGGGTGACGCGGCCGCCGCGCCGCAGCGCTTCCGACCGCGCGACATGGATCGCGGACCGGAGGTCTTCTTCGGCGCTGCGCAGCCGATAGCGCTCAAGGGTCCGGCCGAAGCCCGGCATCGCGAGCCCGGCAAGGATCGCGACGATCGCGAGCACCACCAGCAGCTCGACCAGCGTGAAGCCGGCCAGGGGCGTATCGGGCAGCGAAAGCTGAAGTGAGACGGCGCGGGGCATGACGCTTCGAATGCTAGAAGCGCCAGCACCTCCGCGTGGCTTCCGACGGCTCGCCGGCCCGGTCTTCGGGCCAGGCGGTCGGACGGCGGCCGGGAACGACGATTCGCGACAAAGTTGGCAGCAATCCAAACGCGCCCGGCGGGCTCAAGGCCCGGCGCGGCGCCGGGCCGCCGGCACGGCTCAGATATCCCTGAGCAACTGCCTGAATTCGTCGACGTCCTCGAAACTCCGGTACACCGACGCGAAGCGCACGTAGGCCACCTTGTCGAGCCGCTTGAGTTCCCGCATCACCAGTTCGCCGACCTTGGTCGATTCGATCTCGCGCAGCCCGCTGGACAGCAGTTTCTGCTCGATGCGCAGCAGCGCGTTGTCGATCTGCTCGATGCTCACCGGCCGCTTGCGCAGCGCCAGCATCATCGAGGCGCGCACCTTGGCGGTGTTGAAGTCGGCGCGGCTGCCGTCCTTCTTGACCACGACCGGGAAGTTGACGTCCGGCCGCTCATAGGTGGTGAAGCGCTTGTCGCAGGCGCCGCATTGGCGCCGGCGCCGCACGAAGTCGCCGTCTTCCGACACCCGGGTCTCGACGACCTGGGTTTCGAGGTGACCGCAGAAGGGGCACTTCATGCAGGGCGGCTCGTGTTCAGGCGTAAACCGGGAAGCGACTGGTCAGCGCATGCACCTTGGCGCGCACCGCGTCGATGTTCGCCGCATCGCGCGGGTTCTCGAGCACGTCGGCGATCAGGTTGGCGGTGGCGCGCGCTTCCTCGTCCTTGAAACCGCGGGTGGTCATCGCCGGCGTGCCGATGCGCACGCCGCTGGTGACCATCGGCTTCTCGGGGTCGTTCGGGATCGCGTTCTTGTTGATCGTCATGTGGGCCGCGCCCAGCACCGCCTCGGCTTCCTTGCCGGTGATGCCCTTGGCACGCAGGTCGACCAGCATCAAGTGGCTCTCGGTGCGGCCGCTGACGATGCGCAGGCCGCGCTCGGTCAGCGTCTCGGCGACGATCTGCGCGTTCTTGACCACCTGCTGCTGGTAAGCCTTGAATTCCGGCGACAGCGCTTCCTTGAAGGCCACGGCCTTGGCCGCGATCACGTGCATCAGCGGGCCGCCCTGTAGGCCCGGGAAGATGGCGCTGTTGATCGCCTTCTCGTGCTGCGACTTCATCAGGATGATGCCGCCGCGCGGGCCGCGCAGGCTCTTGTGGGTGGTGGAGGTCACCACGTCCGCGTGCGGAACCGGGTTGGGGTAGACGCCTGCGGCCACGAGTCCCGCGTAGTGCGCGATGTCGACCATGAAGATCGCGCCGACGTCCTTGGCCACCTTGGCGAAGCGCTCGAAGTCGATGCGCAGCGAATAGGCCGAGGCGCCCGCGATGATGAGCTTGGGCATCGCATCGCGCGCCTTGCGCTCCATCGCGTCGTAGTCGATCTCTTCCTTGGCGTCCAGGCCGTAGCTCACCACGTTGAACCATTTGCCGCTCATGTTGAGCGGCATGCCGTGGGTCAGGTGGCCGCCTTCGGCCAGGCTCATGCCCATGATGGTGTCGCCGGGCTTCAGGAAGGCCAGCATCACGGCTTCGTTGGCCGAGGCGCCGCAGTGCGGCTGCACGTTGGCGGCATCGGCGCCGAACAGCTGCTTGACGCGGTCGATGGCCAGTTGCTCGGCCACGTCGACGTGCTCGCAGCCGCCGTAGTAGCGGCGGCCGGGGTAGCCCTCGGCGTATTTGTTGGTGAGCTGCGAGCCCTGGGCGGCCATGACGGCCGGCGAGGCGTAGTTCTCGCTCGCGATCAGCTCGATGTGATGTTCCTGTCGGGCGTTCTCGGCCTGGATGGCAGCCCAGATTTCAGGATCGGTCTGTTCGACCAGGATGTTGCGGTGGTACATGGCAGTCCTTCAAGACAATGGTCCTTGTTCTTCAACCAAACAAGGGCTGCCCAGGCGAACGGCTGAACACCTGCCACGAAGACCGCAGGCGGCACGCTTCCCAGTGGTAGTCCACGTCAGCGCAATGCACCTGAAAAGGGTTGCGCCTATCGCCAGTCGCGTGCCGGCCGAGTGTAGCCGACAGCGAGAACCGCCGCGGCCAAAGACCTAGGAATCCCCCAGCAGGGCCACTTGCGGATCGGGTTCGACGCGCTTCGGTGCCGGCGGCACGACCACCTGGACCGGGTTGGCCCGCAGCGTCGGCGGCGTGGCCGCCGGGGTGCGGCCGGCCGCGACCTGCCGCAGCCGCTCGTGCTCGGCCAGCACCTTGCCCGCATAGCCGCCGTCGTCCGCCAGGTTGGCGGCGCCGACGTAGTAGCGCAGGCCGCCTTCGAGGGAGCCGGCGCGGGCGATGCATTCCTGCAGCACCTTCACGCCCACGCGCATGTTGGTCACGGGGTCGAAGGCGGTCAAGGTGCCGCCGGCGCTTTCGTACTTCTCGCCATGGACGCGGGTCATGACCTGCATCAGGCCCTGTGCGCCCACCTGGCTCTGGGCGAAGGGGTTGAAGCTGGATTCGACCGCCATGATCGCGAGGATCAAGGTCGGGTCGAGCTTGGTTTTCTTGCCGAGCTCGAAGGCTTCGGCCACCAGGGCGCTCAGCGGCTCGGCCGCCACGCGGTATTTCTTGCTCAACCAGTAGGCGACGGCGGCCTGCTGCTTCGGCAGCACGTGCGGGCTGGCCGCGGTGGTGCGCTCGATCGCGGTGGGTTCGAGGTCGGTGGCTTCGGGCACGGGCTTGCGCGACTGCAGCCAGCCCATCAGCTGTTCCTCGCCGGTCTGGCGCAGGTCCGGGCGGGCAGCCAGCGCCAGCACTGCGAACACGGTCGCCAGCCCCAGCAGGGCGAAGCTGTTGTGGGTGATTTCGAAGAAGCCGTCGACCACGTCGGACACGAAGGTCCGTAGCCCGCGGGCTGTGGCATCTAACGCTTGTTGCATCGCTCTTCCTTTCTGTGCGGCACCCGTTCGCAACGTCAAGGGGACGAAAGCAGAAAGGGGAGCGGCGCTTGGATTGGTACGAATCAGGTCCGCGCGAAATGGGGAGAGAGCGCGGCCGCCTGATCAAGCCGGCAGATGCCGGCAGCGGATTCGGAGAGCCCGGCCGCCTTGCGATCCGGGAAAGGTTGGCATTCTAGGAGTGGCTAAATACCCGGTCAAGAATAACGACTTGGCTTGTTATTCTAATTTCGATGTAAAAAGATGTATGAAATAGTACGCGAATCGGCGCGGCAAGTTTCATTGAAAACGCGATTTGCAAACCCTTCGCGCAGCGCTTAGGCTGAACATGCCTGAGCTTTCAGGCGTCTACCAAGGTCCAGTAGCCGAAGGAGTCATCCGACGGTTCAGCGGCTGAGGCCCAACGGTGGCAATCTCTTGCTGCCAGCATGACCGGAACGATTGAACTTCTGGTCGAGCGAAAGGATGGCATGGGCGTTGCGCCCGCCATCGAGCCCGGTGGCACGACTTCGCGTCGGGTCGCCGGGCTTTCTCATTTGGGCATCGCTTGGCGTTTGGGGCACACTCTCCCCTCGATGAATGCTGCTTTGCTGAAACAAAACAAATGGGTGCGGCGCGGGGTCCTGGCATTGCTGATCCTGCTTTCCGTCTGGTTGATTGCCTGGCTCGCGGTGCCGCCGATCGTCAAGGCACAGGTGCAAAAGATCGCCAGCGAGAAGCTGGGCCGGCAGGTCACGGTGGGCAAGATCGACTTCAAGCCCTGGACGCTCGAAGTCGCGGTGCACGACCTGCGCATCGCCACCGCCGACGGCAGCCAGCCGCAGGTGGCGGTGAAGCGGATCTACGCCGATGCCGAACTGCAGTCGATCCTGCGCCTGGCGCCGGTGATCGACGCGATCAGGATCGAGGCGCCCTCGATCCAGCTGTCGCACCTGGCCGATGGCCGCTACGACATCGACGACATCCTGGCCAGGCTCACGCCCGCACCGGAGCCGCCCGATGCTCCCAAGAAAGCGCCGCCGCGCTTCGCCATCTACAACATCGCGATCACCGACGGTGCCGTCGATTTCACCGATGCAACGGTCAAGCGCAGGCATGAGCTGCGCGATTTCGCCCTCAGCGTGCCTTTTCTCAGCAACCTGGCCTCCCAGCGCGAGATCAAGACCGAACCGAAGCTGGCTTTCGTCCTGAACGGCAGCAAGTTCGATTCGGCGGCGCAGTCGACGCCCTTTGCCGACAACCGCAAGACCGACGCGCACATCAACTTCCAGGGGCTGGATCTGGTGCCCTACCTGGGCTACATCCCGGGCGGCCTGCCGGTGGCGCTGCAGGCGGGCAAGCTCGATGCCGACCTCAGGATCGATTTCGAGCAAGCCGCCACCACAGGACTCAAGATCACCGGCAGCATCGCCGCGAACGGCATCAAGCTGGCCGATTCGAAGGGGCGCGACCTGCTGGGCTTCGATTCGCTGAAGATCGCGCTGGCCGACGTCCGGCCACTGGAGCGGGCGGTCCACCTGGGCGAAGTGGCACTGGCCGGGCCGGACCTCGTCGTGGCGCGCGACGCGGCCGGACGGCTCAACCTGCTGGCGACCGACCCTGCGACCGGGGCGAGCGAGAAGGTGGCGGCGGTCCCGGTCTCGGCGCCGGCGGACGACGGCGCGGCCAAGGTGCCCGAGCCGCTGGCCTGGCGGGTCCAGGTCGACAAGGTGGCGCTGAGCGATGGCCGGATCGGCTGGCGCGACCAGACCACCCAGCCCGCCGCCGCCATCGACGTGAAGCAACTGGCGGTCGAGGTCCACGCCGTGGCCTGGCCGATGGAGAAACCGGCCACCTTCAGCGGCTCGAGCTCGATCGGCGGCGCTGCGCTCAAGTTCAACGGCGAGGCCACAGACCGGCAGGCCAAGGTCAGCACCGAGGTGGATGCGCTGCCGCTGTCGCTGGCCGCGCCCTACCTGGCCCAGAGCCTCGAACCCACGCTGGACGGCAAGCTGAGCGGCAAGATCGACGTCGAGTGGAGCGGCCCCGATCTCAGGTTCAAGGCCCGCAGCGTGGTGGCCGAGGGACTGGCGCTGACCCAGGAGAAGACCGCGCTGGCGAGCGTCGGCCGCTTCGAACTGGCCGATGCCGAAGTCGACATGACGAAGCACACGCTGGCGATCGCCTCGTTCACCGCTTCGAACCCGAAGGTGCGCATCGAGCGCGACGACCAGAAGCGCTGGATGTTCGAGCGCTGGCTGAAGGCGCCTGCGGGCAACAGCCAGGGCGTGGCCGAGAATGCGAAGGTCGCAGCGCCCAGGAGTCCGAAGGCGGGTGGGGGAGCGGTGCCGCCGGGCGCCAACACGACGCCGTGGGCGCTGGCCATCGGCACGCTGGCGGTCGACAACGGCACGCTGTCCTATGCCGACAATGCCGGCTCCACGCCGGTGGCCTTCGAGATCAGCGCGCTCAAGCTCAACGCCCAGAAGGTCACGCCGAACACCGCCACGGTGTCGCCGCTCAAGCTGTCCGGGCGCATCGCCGCCGGTCGCGCGGAGCCTGGCCGCTTCGAGTACGACGGCAACCTGGTGCTCAAGCCGATCGCGGCCGAAGGCCGGCTGGTGCTGGCTTCGATGCCGGCCCATGCCTTCAAGGCCTACTACGCGGATGCACTCAATATAGACATCCGCCGCGCCTTCGCGAGCTATCGGGGCACGGTCAAGGTCGCGACCCTGCCCGCGGGCATGAGCGTGCGCCTGGCCGGTGACACGGCCATCGACGATTTCCGTGCCAACAGCGTGGTGCTGACGCAGGCGCCGGGCCTCTCGACCAACCGGCAGCTGCTGAGCTGGAAGACCCTGGGCCTGCGCGGCCTGGAGGTGAACATGGTCCCGGGCACGCCGCTCACGGTCGATGTGCGCGAGACCTCGCTGAGCGACTTCTTCGCCCGCGTCATCATCGATCCGACCGGCAAGCTCAATCTGCTGTACCTGGTCAAGAAGCCCGGTCAGCCGGTGGAGGCGGAAGCGGCAGCTGCCGAAGTCGAAACCAAGCGCACCCTGTCGGGCACCACCACGACCACCAGCCGCCCACGCTCGGCGCGCTCCTCCGCTCGGGTGCCGCCAGCGGCGGCGCCGCCGGCGGAGCTGATGGTCGGCGGCGGTGCCGCAGCCCCGGCCCCGGCGCCGGTGGCGGCCGCGGCGCCGGCCGAGGCCGACAGCGGCCCGGCACCGGTCATCACCTTCGGCCCCATGAGCCTCGTCAACGGCCGGATCGACTTCTCCGACCTGTTCATCAAGCCCAACTACTCGGCCGACCTGACCGAGTTGACCGGCAAGCTGAGCGCCTTTTCGTCCAGGCCCCAGGGCGACAAGCCGGTCCTGGCC
The DNA here is from genome assembly GCF_056405555.1 of Variovorax sp. P1_G12. Classification (NCBI taxonomy): domain Bacteria; kingdom Pseudomonadati; phylum Pseudomonadota; class Betaproteobacteria; order Burkholderiales; family Comamonadaceae; genus Variovorax; species Variovorax sp. P1_G12. The sequence goes on from NZ_JBFUBW010000005.1 coordinate 198,410, forward strand.
GACCTCGAACTGCGCGGCAAGGCCCAGCAGACCGCTTCGCTCGAGATCACCGGCAAGCTCAACCCGCTGGTCAAGCCGCTCGAACTCGACATCACGGCCCGGATGAAGGAGCTCGACCTGCCGCCGCTGTCGCCCTACACGATCCGATTCGCGGGGCACGGCATCGAGCGCGGCAAGCTCAGCATGGACGTCAACTACAAGATCGCGCCCGACGGCACGCTGACCGCGGCCAACAAGCTGGTGCTGAACCAGCTGCAGTTCGGCGAACCGGTCGAAGGCGCGCCGGCCAGCCTGCCGGTGCGGCTGGCCGTGGCGCTGCTGGCCGACCGCAACGGCGTGATCGACATCGACCTGCCGCTGCGGGGGTCGATCAACGACCCCGAGTTCAGCGTCGGCCCGCTGATCCTGAAGGCGATCGTCAACCTGATCGCCAAGGCCGCCACCGCGCCCTTCGCCTTGCTGACCGGTGGGTTCGGCGGCGGCGGCGGCGACGCCAGCACGATCGCCTTCGCGCCGGGCAGTTCGGAGCTGTCCCAGGAGGCAAAGGAAAACCTCGACAAGGTGGCCAAGGCGCTGAACGACCGTCCGGCCCTGCAGATGACGGTGATCGGCACCTCGAGCCTCGAGAAGGAGCGCGACGCCTACCAGCGCCAGCGCCTGCGCGCGTTGACGCAGGTCGAGAAGCGCCGCATCGCGGTGCGTGCCGGCAAGGATGCGGCCGAGGTCGGTCCGGTCACCGACGCCGAGTATCCGGAGTTGCTGGCCGCGGTCTACAAGCGCTCGGAGGTCACCAAGCCGCGCAACATGGTCGGCCTGGCCAAGGACCTGCCGACCCAGGAGATGGAAAATCTGCTGCTGGCCAGCATCGCGGTCGACGAGGAGTCGATGCGGCAACTGGCCGTGGAGCGCGGCGCCGCGGCGCGCGACTACCTGCTGGCGCAGAAGCTGCCCAGTGAGCGCCTGTTCCTCGGCGCGGTGCGCACCAAGGCCGAAGGCGCCGACTGGAAACCCGGTGCCGAACTGAAACTGGCGACCCGTTGACCCGGATCGCCGCAAGTCGGTGAAAATGGAGCCCTGCGCCGGCAAATGCCGGCGCCTCGCTTTTCCCCTAAAGATAACGACATTCGCTCAGTGACTTCAACTTCCTCCAAGCCTCACGACCTCCAGTCCCTCGATACCTTGACCGGAGGCGCCTTCACCGCGCCCACCTCGGGCGAGCGCGCCCAGCGCATCCGGGACTGGCTCGCGGCCAACCCGTCGCCCGAGCAGATGCAGGACGTCTTCAAGGAACTGAGCGGGCGCGACAAGGGCGCCGCCCGGCTGCTGCGCGAGAAGCTCGACGAGCTCAAGCGCGCCAAGGGGCAGGAGGCGATCGCCGTCGAATGGGCGCACAAGGCCGAGGCCCTGCTGGCCCAGCCGAAGCTCAACATCGCCGATGCGCTGGCCTGGCAGCGTGATGCCGCCAAGGCCGGTGCGCCGCTCTCGCGCGAGCCGCTTGCAGGCTTCAAGGCCCGGCTGGCCGAGCGCGTGAAGGGGATCGAGGACCTGCAGCATCGCGCGCAGGTGCATCGCGAGGCGGCGGTGCTGCTGGCGCAGCGCTTCGAAGTGCTCTCGACCAAGAGCTGGCGCGATGCCCAGGGGGTCGAGGAGGCGCTGCGCGCCGACGTCGCCCACTGGCAGCAGCAGGCGGCCGAGATCACGGCGGACCCCAACTGGAGCAGTCTGGACGCCCGTTTCGCGCCGCAACTCGACTCCTCCAAGGCGCAGCTGCTGGTGGTTTCCGAAGCCTTCAACGGTGCACTGGCGCTGGCCGTGGCCGCCGCGGCGGACGCCGCCGCGGCGCTGCCGCCGGTGCCCGTGTGGGCCGACGAACTGCGCGTGGCCCGTGGCGGCACGGCCGAAGCCGCGCCCGCCGCAGCGGCCAGGCCGGCGGCTCCCAAGGTCGATCCGGAGAAGCGTGCAGCGGCGCAGGATGCGGTGCAAGCCGCGCTCGCCAAGCTCGAGCAGGAAACCGCCGAGGGGCATGGCAAGGCCAGCGCCGGCGCGGCGGCCGCGCTGCGCGCGGTGCTCAAGGAACACGGCAAGCTGGTCGAGGCGCCGCTCGAGGCCCGGGTCCATGCGGCCCTGGTGGCGGCGGGCGAGCTCGAGGGCTGGCAGCGCTGGAGCGCCGACAAGGTGCGCGAAGACCTGGTCGCCAAGGCCGAGGGCCTGCTGAAGCGGCCCGAAGGCCAGGCGCTCGGGGGACGCAAGATGCAGGAGACCCTGCGCGCCCTGCGCGAGCAATGGAAGCAATCCGACCAGGGCGGCGTACCCAACCATGCGCTCTGGAAGCGTTTCGATGAAGCCTGCAACGAAGCCCACAAGGTCGTCGAGGCCTGGCTCGAGAAGGTCCGCGCCGATGCCGCAGAGCACCGCGCGCTGCGCACCGCGTTGATCGAGGAAGTCAAGGCCTGGGCGGCGGAGCATGCCCAGGCGTCGGATCTGAAGGCGCACAACCGCGCGCTGCATCAGTTCGCCGATCGCTGGCGCGATGCAGGCCACGTGGGAGAAAAGGTCTTTGCCGAGCTGCAGGCGCAGTGGAACGAGGCCTTCGGCGCCGCCCGCGCGCCTTTCGAAACGGCGCAAAAAGCCAGCGTCGAGCGCCGCCAGGCCATGATCGCCGAGGCGGCCGAACTCGGCGCGGCGCCGATGCTGCGCATCGATGCGGTCAAGGCGCTGCAGCAGCGCTGGCAGCAGGAGGCGCAATCGGTGCCGCTGGATCGCCGCCACGAGCAAAAGCTCTGGGATGCCTTCCGGGCCCCGATCGACGAGGCCTTCAATCGCAAGACCGCCGAGCGCGAAAAAGTCTCGGCCGCGATGAGCGATCACGATCGTCACGTGCTGAATGCCTCCAAGGCGCTCGAGGCCGCCAACAGCACGGGTGATGCGCAGAAGATCCGCGCCGCGGTGGCCCAGCTGGAAGCCGCGCTGCGCGGAGAAGCGCCACCGCCGGCGCCCAAGGCAACAGCGCCGGCAGCGGCCGCCGATGGACCCGCCATGGGAGCGACCGAAGTGGTGGCCCCGGGCCAGGCTGCGGCCGAGTTCGGCGAGAGCGCCGAGCAGGCGCCCGCACCCGAGGACGCCGAGGCGCTGCCTGTCGCCGCGTCCGCGGACGCAGCTTCGCCCGCGCCCGACCTCGTCGCGCCGGCCGATGGGGCCGATCCTTCCGCCCGCTCCGACGCCGAAGCGGTGCCGGCCAGCCCGGCGCCCGCGCCGAAGCCGGCCCCGAAGCCGGTGATCGCCGTGCGCGGCGACGACCGGCCCGGCAACAAGAAGGCCGATGCCGTGCCCGCCGGGCGCGGCGGCAAGTTCGGCGACCGACGCGATGGCCGCGGGCCTGGCGGCCCGGGTGGCCGTCCCGGTGACCGGGGTGCGCCGGCCGGCGGCGGACGCTTCGGCGACCGCCCGCCGCGCTTCGAGGATCGCGGCCCCCGCTTGGGCGATGCTGCTTTCCGGGCCCAGCGCGAAGCGCTCGAGCGCGCCGATTTCGCGCTGCGCAAGCTGGCTTCGCAAGCCCATGGCGAAGCGCTCACGCAGGTGCTCGGCGCCTGGGAAAAGCGCGACGCCGCGCAGCTGCCCAGCGTCCAGGAACTGGGCCGCGCGGTGACGCCGGCGGTGCGCAGCGGCTGGTCGCAGGCCCTGGGCACCGCGCCCTCGGCCCCGTCGGCCGACGCGGCCGAGGCGCTGTTGCGGCTCGAAATGGCGGCGGAAGTGCCGACGCCGGCCGAGCAGCTGGACGCCCGTCGCGCCTTGCAGCTCAAGCTCCTGACCCGGCGCGGCGACCCGACACCCGAACAGACCTGGGGCCAGGACGCCGGCAAGGTGCTGGCCGCCAGCCACGATGCGGTCTCGGCACGCCGGCTTCAGAACGCACTCAAGGCGCTGCTGCGCAAGTGACGGCGGCGCGGTTGCCCCGGGCGGGGCGACCGCTGCTCAGCGGCTCTGAGGCGCGGTGAAGAACGCGTCGAACATCTGCACCAGCGCGCCGAACTCGGCCTGCAGCGCCGCGCGGTTCACGAAGTAGGCCTCGCACGCCACGGCGAAGAACTCGGCCGGCGACTGGGCCCCGTAGGGGTCCAGCCAGGGCTCCTCGCCGCCGAAACGCTCGGCCAGGATGGCTTTCTCGCGCAGGGCCTCATAGGCCGGCTGCAGCACCGTGAACCAGGCGCTGCGTGCCTCTCGCGCGCTGCGCGTGCCCAGGAAGCCCGGCGGCAGTGGCGGACAGCCATCGGCCGCGCCGCTTCGCATGTCGATCTTGTGGGCGAACTCGTGGATCACGACGTTGTAGCCATCGGCCCGCGTGACGCTGCTGGCCAACACGTCCTGCCAGCTCAGCATCACCGGCCCGCGGTCCATGGCCTCGCCGGCGACGATCTCGTCGTACTGGTGCACCACCCCGGTGGCGTCGGTCACCGTGCGGTGCGCCACCACCTCCGAGGGATGGATCACGATGCCGACGAAATCGTCGTACCAGCGCAGCCCGCTCTTCAGGTGCAGCACCGGCAGCACGGCCTGGGCGGCGACCGCCAGCGCCACCTCGTCGGTGATGGCGAAGCCGTGCGCGCCATGGAACTGCTTGTCCCGAAGAAAGGCCGCGGCCAGTCCGCGCAACCGCTCCAGGTCGGCCGCCGGCCGTTCGGCCAGGAACGGGTAGCGTGCCAGCGTGGCTTGCCAGGCGGCGTCGGGCAGGCGGGCGGGGGCGCGCAGCCGGCGCAGCCAGCCGAACATCAGCGCAGATCGACGCGCTGGGCGCCGGCGCTCGACAGGCACAGCAACTGGGCGCGCGGCGGATGCGCCGCCGCGTCCCAGTCGCTCAGCACGATGCGGCGCAAGCCTTGTCCGAGGTCGTGGATCGCCGGCCTGTGGGTGTGGCCATGCACCAGGGTGCTGGCGCCGGCCTGCCGCAGCCAGGCGCGTGCGGCATCGGCATCGACATCGGCCCACACCATGTCGGCGCTGCGCTTGCGGTCTTCGCTCTGGGCCCGCACCGAACGCGCGAGCGTGCGGCGCTCCTCGAGCGGGCGGGCCAGAAGCGCCTGCTGCCACTCGGGCGTACGCACCTGGTCCCGGAAACGCAGGTACTCGGTGTCCTCGAGGCACAGCGCGTCGCCATGGCTCAGCAGCCAGCGTTCGCCGTGCAGCACCAGCACCGTCGGATCGGCGACCAGCGTCATGCCGCAGCGCGCCGCGAAGTCGGCACCGATCAGGAAGTCGCGATTGCCGTGCATGAAAAAGACCGGCCGCCGCGCGGATGCCGCCCGCAGCACCTCGGCGCATTGCGCTTCGAAACCGGGCAGGGCGGCGGCGTCGTCCCCGACCCAGACCTCGAACAGGTCGCCGAGAATGAACACGGCGTCGGCCGGCGTGGTGTCGAGGTAGCCCTGCCAGGCGTCGACGGTGGCGGGCTCCGCCGCCTGCAGGTGCAGGTCGGAGATGAGGTCGACCGTGCGCCAGGCCGAGGGCGCGACGATCTCGGCGAAAGGCGCCATGCGGGCTGCCAGGGTCATTCCGCAACCTCCGTGCTTCGCACTGCGGTCTTCGCGTCGGGAGCGGCCCAGCGGCTCAGGCCTTGACGACGGCCTTCTCGATCACGACGTCCTCGAGCGGCACGTCGTCGTGGAAACCCTTGCGGCCGGTCTTGGCGGCCTTGATCGCATCCACCACTTCCTTGCCGCCGACGACCTTGCCGAACACCGCATAGCCCCAGCCCTGAGCCGAAGGGGCCGTGTGGTTCAGGAAGCCGTTGTCGGCCACGTTGATGAAGAACTGCGCGGTGGCCGAGTGGGGCGCGTTGGTGCGCGCCATGGCGACCGTGTAGTTGTCGTTCTTGAGGCCGTTGTTGGCCTCGTTCTGGATCTCGGCGCCGCACGGCTTCTGGGTCATGCCGGGCTCGAAGCCGCCGCCCTGGACCATGAAGCCCGGGATCACACGGTGGAACACCGTGTTGTCGTAGTGACCCTTGGTGACGTAGGCGAGGAAGTTCTCGACCGTCTTGGGGGCCTTGTCCTGATCGAGTTCGAGCGTGATGACGCCCTTGTCCTTGATGTGCAGTTCGACTTGCGGGTTGCTCATGGGAGTTCCTTTGTTTACTTCGCCAGGGTGGCGGATTGGATGGTGATGGTTTCGACCGGCACGTCCGGCATGCCGGCCTTGATGCCCGTGCGTGCGGCGCGGATCTTGTCGACCACGTCGGCGCCCGAGACCACCTTGCCGAACACCGCGTAGCCGTGGCCATCGGGGTTCGGTGCGTCGAGCATGGTGTTGTCCTTCACGTTGATGAAGAACTGCGCGGTGGCGGAGTTCGGGTCCGACGTGCGCGCCATGGCGATCGTGTACTTGTCGTTCTTCAGACCGTTCTTGGCCTCGAGCGGGATCGGCGCGCGGGTCGGCTTCTGCTTCAGGTCGGGTGTGAAGCCGCCGCCCTGGATCATGAAGCCGTCGATGACGCGGTGGAACACCGTGCCGTCGTACTGCTTGTCCTTGACGTACTGGAGGAAGTTCTCGACCGTCTTGGGCGCCTTGTCGGGCGCCAGTTCGATCACGATGTCGCCGGCCGAAGTGGCGAGCTTGACGCGCGGGGCGCCTTGCGCCCAGCTGGTGGCGGCGCTTCCGGCGACAGCGAGCATTGCGGCCAGGGCCAGCGCCCGGCGGCGCGAAAGGGCTTGAAGAATCACGGTTGGATCGCTTTCGGATGGATGCGCCTCGGCGCGGTCTGGAAAGGGGAAGTCAGTTGCGCACCGGCTTGCGGGCGGCCGGGATCGCCGGCGGCAGGGCCGCGGAGACTGGCACGCCGAACATCTGGCGCACCAGCGCGAGCTTGGGCGGCACCGTGGCGTTGCCGGCCTCCAGCTTCAGCGCGCGGTCATAGGACTGGGCCGCCAGCCGTGCGTAGACGTCGCCGAGGTTCTCGTGCGCGGTCGCGTAGTCGGGGTTGAGCTTGATCGCCATCTCGAGCGCGGCCCGCGCCTTGTCGAACTGGCTCTGGGCTGCATAGAGCGCGGCCAGATTGTTGTAGGGCTCGGGCAGTTCCGGGAAATCCTGCGTCAGCGCCGTGAAGGCCGCGACCGCGTCGGCCTGCTTGCCCTGCTCGGTCAGGATCACGCCGCGCAGGAAGCGCATCTGCGGGTCGCGCGGCTTGCCGGCGATGTAGGCGTCCGCCTTGGCCAGCGCCTGGTCGGCCTTGCCCTGGCGCAGCAGGGTGTTGACGTCGGCGTAGTCGTCCGCGTGGGCGGCGCYGACCAGCAGCGCGAGCAGGAGTGCGGCGAGGATCCGGAAGGTGCGGGGCATGAAAGAGGAGGGGTAGAAAGCGGCGTGCTGCATGAAGCCTCGAGAGTAGGAGGGGACGCGGGCCTCGTAAACACGCGGAAAACATCCGGCGGTGGCCGTTTATACTGGGCGTGATTGTAGCCGAGGGGCCATCTCCAGCCGTTCGTCGCCACACCCCCCGTCACCCCTGAAAAACCCCCATCGTTCGCCCGTTCCAGCACGTGCGCGAATCGACGTTTCCGAGCCTCATGAGTCTTCGCATCTACAACACGCTCTCGCGTGAACTGGAGAAATTTTCCCCTCTGCAACCCGGCAGGGTGCGCATGTACGTGTGCGGCATGACGGTCTACGACTACTGCCACCTGGGCCATGCGCGTTCGATGATCGCCTTCGACGTGGTGCAGCGCTGGCTCAAGACCTCGGGCCTGGTAGTGGACTACGTGCGCAACATCACCGACATCGACGACAAGATCATCCGCCGCGCGGTCGAGAACGGCGAGAGCATCCGGGCACTCACCGATCGCATGATCGACGCCTTGCACGAAGACGCCGACGCACTCGGCATCGAACGGCCTACACACGAGCCGCGCGCCACGGAGTTCATTCCGCAGATGCTGTCGATGATCTCCACGCTCGAGCAAAAGGGCCTGGCCTACCGCTCGTCCAACGGCGACGTGAACTTCGCCGTGCGCAAGTTCCCCGGTTACGGCAAGCTCAGCGGCAAGACGCTCGACGAGCTGCATGCCGGCGAGCGCGTGGCCGTGCTCGACGGCAAGGACGACCCGCTCGATCCGGTGCTCTGGAAGAGCGCCAAGCCGGCCGAGCCCGACGAGGTCAAGTGGGCCAGCGACTTCGGCGCCGGCCGTCCCGGCTGGCACATCGAGTGCTCGGCCATGGCCTGCCAACTGCTCGGCGAGACCCTCGACATCCATGGCGGCGGCGCCGACCTGCAGTTTCCGCACCACGAGAACGAGATCGCGCAGAGCGAAGGCGCGAATGGCAAGCCGCTGGCCCGCACCTGGATGCACAACGGCTTCATCAACATCGACGACGAGAAGATGTCCAAGAGCCTGGGCAATTTCTTCCTGATCCGCGACGTGCTGAAGAAATTCGACGCCGAAACCGTGCGCTTCTTCGTCGTCCGGGCGCACTACCGCAGCCCGCTCAACTACAGCGACGTGCATCTGGGCGACGCGCGCAATTCGCTGCGGCGGCTGTACAACGCGCTCGCCCTGGTGCCGCCGGCCCCGGTGGCGATCGACTGGGGCAACCCCTATGCGGCGCGCTTCAAGGCGGCGATGGACGAAGACTTCGGCACCCCCGAAGCCGTGGCCGTGCTGTTCGATCTGGCGGGTGAGGTCAATCGCACGCAGTCGCGCGAGACGGCCGGCCTGCTGAAGGCGCTGGCCGGTTGCCTGAACCTGCTGCAAGCCGATCCGCAGGCCTTCCTGCAGGCCGGCAGCACGCTCGACGAGGCCACCATCCAGGCCCTGATCCAGCAGCGCGCCGATGCCAAGGCAGCGAAGAACTTCGCCGAGGCCGACCGCATCCGCGGCGAGCTGCTGGCCCAGGGCATCGTGCTGAAGGACTCGGCGAGCGGCACCACCTGGACCTCGGCGCAGTGAGCGCCGCCACCCGCACCATGGCCGCCAAAGAGCCGATCGTCCAGGTCTTCACGCCCGATTACTGGGAGGACGCCTGCAAGCACCTGGCCCGGAAGGACCGCGTCATGAAGCGGCTGATCCCGCGCTTCGGCGACGTCCGCCTGGAGTCGCGCGGCGACCCATTCACGACCCTCGCACGCAGTATCGTCGGCCAGCAGATTTCGGTGCCGGCGGCGCAGACGGTCTGGCGCCGCTTCGTGGAGCTGCCGCGCAAGCTGACGCCGGCCAGCGTGCTGAAGCTCAAGGTCGACGACATGCGCGGCGCCGGCCTCTCGGTGCGCAAGGTCGAATACCTGGTCGACCTGGCGATCCATTTCGACTCGGGCGCGGTGCACGTCGACGCCTGGGAAAACATGTCCGACGAGATGATCATCGCGGAACTGATCGCGATCCGCGGGATCTCTCGATGGACCGCCGAGATGTTCCTGATCTTCCACCTGATGCGGCCCAACGTGCTGCCGCTGGACGATCCGGGCCTGATCACCGGCATCAGCCAGAACTATTTTTCGGGCGATCCGGTCAGCCGCAGCGACGCCCGCGAGGTGGCGGTCGCCTGGGCGCCGTATTGCAGCGTGGCGACTTGGTATATTTGGCGATCGCTCGACCCGCAACCGGTCGTTACTGAATAACAGGAGAAGACGTTGGCGAAACGAACCTTTCTCGACTTCGAGCAGCCCGTGGCCGAGCTCGAAAGCAAGATCGAAGAACTGCGTTATGTACAGACCGAATCCGCGGTCGACATCTCTGAAGAAATCGATCAGCTGGGCAAGAAAAGCCTGCAGCTCACCAAGGACATCTACAGCGACCTGACGCCCTGGCAGATCACCAAGATCGCCCGCCATCCCGAGCGCCCCTACACGCTCGACTACGTGAACGAGATCTTCACCGACTTCGTCGAGCTGCATGGCGACCGCCACTTCTCGGACGACCTGTCGATCGTCGGCGGCCTGGCGCGCTTCAACGGCACGCCCTGCATGGTGCTGGGCCACCAGAAGGGCCGCGACACCAAGGAGCGCACCGCGCGCAACTTCGGCATGAGCAAGCCCGAGGGCTACCGCAAGGCGCTCAGGCTCATGAAGACGGCCGAGAAGTTCAAGCTGCCGGTCTTCACCTTCGTCGACACACCGGGCGCCTATCCGGGCATCGACGCCGAGGAGCGCGGCCAGTCGGAGGCCATCGGCCGCAACATCTTCGAGATGGCGCAGCTCGAGGTGCCGATCATCGTCACCATCATCGGCGAGGGCGGCTCCGGCGGCGCGCTGGCGATCTCGGTCGGCGACCAGCTGGTGATGCTGCAGTACTCGATCTATTCGGTGATCAGCCCCGAAGGCTGCGCCTCGATCCTCTGGAAGACCAGCGATCGCGCCCAGGAAGCCGCGGATGCCCTGGGCATCACGGCGCACCGCCTCAAGGCGCTGGGCCTGGTCGACAAGATCGTCAACGAACCGGTCGGCGGCGCGCATCGCGACCACCGCCAGATGGCGGCCTTCCTCAAGCGCGCGCTCAACGACTCGTTCCGCCAGGTCAGCGACCTGTCGACCAAGGACCTGCTGAACCGCCGCTACGAGCGGCTGCAGAGCTACGGCCGTTTCGCCGACACCAAGGCCGACAGCGGCAAGTAGGGCGCCGCGGCCGCTGGCCGCCGTTTCGCCCGTCGCCATGGAAAACCCCGCCGTCCACGCACTCGCGGCCTGGCCGGCGCCGCTGCCTTTGGCGGTCGCCTACAGCGGCGGCGCCGATTCCACCGCCTTGCTGCATGCCGCCGCCGCGCGCTGGCCGGGGCAGGTGCATGCGCTGCACGTGCATCACGGGCTGCAGCAGGCGGCCGATCGCTTCGAGAGCCATTGCGCGACCACTTGCGCGGCCCTGGGCGTGCCCTTGCACGCGGCCCGCGTCGATGCCCGCCACGCGAGCGGCGAGAGCCCGGAGGATGCCGCGCGCCGCGCTCGCTACGCCACGCTGGCGGCGCTGGCGCTGGCGCAGGGGCTGCGGCACGTGGCGCTGGCCCAGCACGCCGATGACCAGGTCGAGACGATGCTGATCGCGCTCGGCCGCGGCGCCGGGCTCGACGGGCTGGCCGGCATGCCGCGCCGCATGGAGCGGCACGGCGTGAGCTTTCACCGGCCGCTGTTGGAACTCCGGGCCGATGCGCTGCGCGAATGGCTCGCCGCCGCCGGCGTGAGCCACATCGAAGACCCCAGCAACAGCGATCTGCGCTTCACGCGCAACCGGATCCGCCAGTTGCTGCTGCCGGCCCTGCAGGCGGCGCTGCCGCAGTACCGCGACACCTTTGCGCGCTCGGCACGCAATGCCGCCAGGGCCTCCGTCCTGCTCGCGGGGCTGGCCGAGCAGGATCTGGCCGAGGCCGGTTCGCCGCCGGCGCTGGCCGTGTTGCGGGCGCTGCCGCAGGAGCGTCTGGCCAATGCGCTGCGCCACTGGCTGCGGCGCGACCATGGCGCGGTGCCCAGTGAAGCGCAGCTCTTGCAGCTGCAGGCGCAGATCGCCGCCTGCAGCACGCGGGGGCACCGGATCCGCCTCAAGATCGCGGCCGGGCGGGTCGAGCGGGAAGGCGGCGTGCTGCGTTGGTACAATGCTTCGCCCTTGTCGTAGCCCGCAGCCTTGGCGCTGAGTTCGGCTCGGCGGGCGCACGGATTCCGGCATTGCGGCGTCCGAACCCTTCTCTTTGACTTCACCCATGGCATTGATCGTTCATAAATACGGCGGCACGTCGATGGGCTCGACCGAGCGCATCCGCAATGTCGCCAAACGCGTCGCCAAGTGGGCGCGCGCCGGCCACCAGATGGTCGTGGTCCCGAGTGCCATGAGCGGCGAGACCAACCGCCTGCTCGGCCTGGCCAAGGAACTGGCGCCCGGCAATGCCGGCACCACCTACGCCCGCGAACTCGACATGCTTGCCGCCACCGGCGAGCAGGCTTCATCGGCCCTGTTGGCGATCGCGCTGCAGGCCGAGGGCCTCGAGGCCGTGAGCTATGCGGGCTGGCAGGTCCAGGTCAAGACCGACAGCGCCTACACCAAGGCGCGCATCGAGAGCATCGACGACGATCGCGTGCGCGCCGACCTCGACGCCGGCCGCGTCGTCGTCATCACCGGTTTCCAGGGCGTGGACGAGGGCGGCAACATCACCACCCTCGGGCGCGGCGGCAGCGACACCTCGGCGGTGGCGATCGCGGCGGCGCTGAAGGCCCACGAGTGCCTGACCTTCACCGACGTCGACGGCGTCTACACCACCGACCCGCGCGTGGAGCCCGACGCGCGCCGGCTCAAGACCGTGAGCTTCGAGGAAATGCTCGAGATGGCGAGCCTGGGCTCCAAGGTGCTGCAGATCCGCTCGGTCGAATTCGCCGGCAAGTACAAGGTGCCGCTGCGCGTGCTGTCGAGCTTCACGCCCTGGGACATCGACATCGAGGAAGAAGCCAAGTCCGGCACGCTGATCACTTTCGAGGAAGACGAAAACATGGAAAAAGCCGTCGTATCCGGCATTGCCTTCAACCGCGACGAAGCCAAGATCTCGGTGCTCGGCGTGCCCGACAAGCCGGGCATCGCGTACCACATCCTCGGCGCCGTCGCGGACGCCAACATCGAGGTCGACGTGATCATCCAGAACCTGAGCAAGGACGGTCGCACCGACTTCAGCTTCACGGTGCATCGCAACGACTACGCCAAGGCGATCGACCTGCTCAGGGACAAGGTGCTGCCCACGCTGGGCGCGGCCGACATCGTCGGCGACACCAAGATCTGCAAGGTCAGCATCGTCGGCATCGGCATGCGCAGCCACGTCGGCGTGGCGAGCAAGATGTTCCGCGTGCTCAGCGAAGAGGGCATCAACATCCAGATGATCTCGACCAGCGAGATCAAGACTTCGGTCGTGATCGACGAAAAATACATGGAACTCGCGGTCCGCGCGTTGCACAAAGCCTTCGATCTGGACCTGCCGACGGCTTGAACGTGGCATAATCGACGGCTCAGGAACTGTGACCGAGTGGCCGAAGGTGCTCCCCTGCTAAGGGAGTATGGGGTGTAGAGCCTCATCGAGGGTTCGAATCCCTCCGGTTCCGCCAGACATCGTCTTGGACGATCCCAAAAAGCCCCGCTGCATTCGTGCTGCGGGGCTTTTTCCATTGGGGACCGCATCCATCGTCGAACCAGCGCGGCGGGGCGGCGGGTGAAATCGGTTCACGCTCGGTTTCGGGGCACAGCGTGGCCTCCGGCCATTTCTCCTGAGTACTTTCTCATTGCTTCTCGATCGCGCGAGGACTAAGCTGCGCGCACGTCGGATGACGATGAAAAAGGAGGCACCCGTCCCCGAGGCGCTGGACCCGATGCTCTCGCTGTTCAAGGGGGCGCGGCCGCCGGTGACCGCCATACCGGCCAGGTCTATGTGTTCGATCGCGAGGCCCGGTTGGTCTGGCACACCAGCGAGCTACCGCCGGCAGCGGAGGTCATGGCTGCGTTGCGGCGCGTTGCGTAGGGTGGTCCAGGTCGCCGGGTAACATCCCTGCATGCCCGAATTCACCCTCGAACTTGCCTCCGTCGTCGCTGTGACCTTTGCCTCCATCATGACCGTCGGCTTCGCCTGGCGCGAACGCAAGTGGGGTCCGGCGCTCATGATGGTCGGCATCGTGGGCTTCCTGGCCATCATCGCGTACGGCATCGTGCCGAGGTTCTGAGCCAGGGTCGGGGTTCGGAGACGACCCTCGCTATTCGACGATCAGCCCCTTCAACGCCGGGTCGGCCTCGGGCACGCTGAACTTCATGCCCTTGAGTGTCTTGACCAGCAATTGCGCGACCATCAGGTTGCGGTGCCGCTTGCTGTCGGCCGGAATCACGTGCCAGGGCGCCTCGTCGGTCGAGGTGGCGACCAGCGCCTTGTCGTAGGCCTGCTGGTAGGCATCCCATTTCTTGCGGACCTCGAGATCGGCCAGCGCGAACTTCCACTGCTTGCCGGGTTCGTCGATGCGGGCCTGCAGGCGCTCGCGCTGCTCGTCCTTGCTGATGTGCAGCATGCACTTCACGATCACGGTGCCGGTCTGGGTCAGCAGCCGTTCGAAGTCGTTGATCAGCGCGAAGCGCTGCCGCGTCTCGTCCTTGCCGATCGTGCCCTCGACCACCGGCACCAGCACGTCCTCGTAGTGGCTGCGGTTCCACACGGTGATGTCGCCGGTGCGCGGCGCCGCGGCATGGCAGCGCCACAGGAAGTCGTGCGCGCGCTCCTCCTCGGTCGGGGCCTTGAAAGCGGTTACCTTGACGCCCAGCGGCGAGGTGCGCGAGAACACCCAGCGGATCGTGCCGTCCTTGCCGCTGGTGTCCAGGCCCTGCAGCACCAGCAGCAGCTTGCGCCGCCCTTCGGCGTGCAGCAGGTTCTGCAGCGTGTCGAGTTCGATGGCCAGGGCATCGAGCTCGGCGCGCTGCGCATCGTCGTTGCCCTCGAGAAAGGGCGTCTCGGCGGGGTCGACGCCCGCCAGGCTGAACTTGCTGTCGACGCGGTACTTCTTGAAGCTGGCCATCGGTGGGGGTTCCTTCACTCGTTGTCGTCGGGCTCGAGCGAGGCGCTCCAGCGGTTGTCCCAGTCGGCGCGGCGGGCGCCGTCGAGCTCGCGCCGGTCGCGCTTGGTGGGCCGGCCCTGCTCGATGGCGAGCGCCGGTTCGCTGCCGAGCCGGCGCTGTTCGCGCGCGGCGGCCTGCGCCGCCAGGCTCTCGGGCGTCTCTTCGTAGAGCTGCTGCGCGACCGGGGCCGGGCCGCGCTGGCCGCTGATGCCGCGCACCCGCACCACGCGCGACAGGCTGCCGAGCCGCATCGTCACCGTGTCGCCCACCTTGACTTCGCGCGAGGCCTTGGCGACGTCGCCGTTGACCTGCACGCGGTTCTTGCCGATTTCCTCGGCGGCGAGCGAGCGCGTCTTGAAGAAGCGCGCGGCCCAGAGCCATTTGTCGATGCGAAGACGGTCCATGTGTCAGCGATTGTCGCGCGCCTGCGGGAATCGCACGACAGCGTCGAGCCCGATGGTCCGTCCGTCGGCTGTCCGGTTCTCCAGCGCGATGCTGCCGCCCAGCGCCAGCACGATCTCGCGGCAGATCGCCAGCCCGAGGCCGGAGCCGCTGGCGACGTCGCCGGCTGCGAAGGGCGCGAACAGGCGTTGCCGCAACTCGTCGGAGATGCCCCGGCCGTGGTCGCTCACCACCAGCAGCGCCGTGTCGCCTTCGGCATGCACCCTCACCGTCAGCGCGGCGCCGCGCGGGCTGTGCTTGATCGCGTTGTGCAGCAGGTTGCGTGCGAGCTCCTGCAGCATCCAGCGGTGGGCGCGCACCGGCACCGGCGCCGGATCCGTGCAGAGCTCGAAATCGAGCGCCTTGTCCGCGACCAGCGGCGACAGGTCGAGTGCGATCTCGCGCACCGCCTCGCCGAGGTCCAGGGTGACCGACTCCGGCTGCTGGCGCAACTGCTCGACCTTGGCGAGAGAGAGCATCTGGTTGGCGAGCGCGGTGGCGCGTTCCACGGTCTCGCTGATTTCGCCCAGCGCCTGGTCGGGCGGCACGTCGCCGCGGCGTGCCGACTGCACCTGCGCCTTGAGCACCGCGAGCGGCGTGCGCAGTTGGTGGGCGCTGTCGCGCACGAAGCGTTTCTGATGGTCCAGCAGGCGCTGCAGGCGGCCCATGACCTGGGTGGTGGCATCGATCAGCGGCCGCAGTTCGCGCGGCGCGTCGGGCGCCTCGATCGGCGAGAGGTCGTCGGCGGCGCGGGCCTGGATCGTCTCGCCGAGCGCCCGCACCGGACGGGTGGCGCGCTGCACCACGACGACGGTGACCGCCGCAATCACGCCCAGCAGCACCAACTGCCGCCACAGCGTGTCGAGCAGCAGCTTGCGCGCCAGGGTCTCGCGCAGCTCCAGCGTCTCGGCCACCTGCACCACGGCCATGCCGCGCCCGCGGGCGCTGGCGACCGGCTGCAGCAGCACCGCCACGCGCACCGGCATGCTGCGAAACTCGGCGTCGTAGAAATCGACCAGCGCCGCGTAGGGCGGCCGGTCGGGCAGCTTGCCGCGCCAGAACGGCAGTTCCGCGAAGCCCGAGACCATCTGGCCGTCGAGCCCGGAGACGCGGTAGTACATGCGGCTCTGGTTGTCGGCTTCGAAGGCCTCGAGCGCGGAGTAGGGCACGATGGCCCGCAGCGAGGCGGCCTGGTCGTAGCCTTCGACGTCGAGCTGCTCACCGATGGTCTTGGCGGAGGCCAGCAGGGTGCGGTCGTAGGCGGTGGTCGCGGCCGCCAGGCTCTGGCGATAGAGGCTCACGCTGTTGATCACGATGAACAGCGCGATCGGCGCCAGGATGCCCAGCAGCAGCCTGGCGCGCAGCGAGGCCGCCCGCATCATGTCTCTTCGCGCAGCAGGTAGCCCAGCCCGCGCAGCGTCATCAGGGTGGCGCCGGTGGCGGCCAGCTTCTTGCGCAGGCGATACACCACGACTTCGACCGCTTCGTACTGCACGTCCGCCTCGCCCGGAAACACCAGCTCGAACAGGCGCTCCTTGCTGACCGCGTGGCCCGGCTTGACCATCAGCGCCTTGAGCAGCGCCAGCTCTCGCGGCGTGAGTTCGAGCACCTCGGCGCGATGGTAGATCGCGCCGCTGTCGGGTTCGTAGCGCAGGCCGCCGACTTCCGGCAGGCGCGCCGGCGAGTCGGCGCCGGCGCCCTGGTGGCGGCGGTTCAGGGCCCGGATGCGGGCTTCGAGCTCGTCGAGGTCGAAGGGCTTGGGCAGGTAGTCGTCGGCCCCGGCGTTCAGGCCGACGATGCGGTCGCCCACGGTGCCGCGGGCGGTCAGCAGCAGCACCGGCGTGCGCAGGCCGGCCGCGCGGGCCTGGGCCAGCACCTGCAGGCCGTCGAGCCCGGGCAGGCTCAGGTCGAGCGCGACCACGTCGGGCTCGAGTTCCTGCCATTGCGCCAGCGCGCGGGCGCCGTCGCCGCAGATGCGCACGTCGATCTGGCGGCGTCCGAGCGTGCGCTGCAGGGTGGTTTGCATCGACGGATCGTCTTCGATTAGCAGCAGCTTCATTCCGCGATTTTCGGTGTTTACCCCAGTGCTGCGGACAGCCAACTGACAGCGGGGCGGCGCATCATAGCGGCGTCAGCTTCCTCTCAGCTTGCCCATACATCCAAGGAGACATGCATGCGTCGCGATACCTTCCTGAAGTCACTGGCCGCCCTGGCCGCCACCGGAGCCCTGCCGTTGTCGGCCTGGGCCGCCGCCAACGTCAAGATGATGATCCCCGCCAATCCGGGCGGCGGCTGGGACACCACCGGGCGGGCGCTGGGCAAGGCGCTGACCGACGGCAAGCTGGCGGACACGGTGACCTACGACAACAAGGGCGGCGCGGCCGGCGCGCTGGGCCTGGCCCAGTTCGTCAACGGCTCCAAGGGTGACCCGAACGCGATGATGATCATGGGCGCCGTGATGCTCGGCGGCATCATCACCGGCAAGCCGCCGGTGAGCCTGTCGCAGGCCACGCCGATCGCCCGCATCACGAGCGAGTACAACGTCTTCGTGCTGCCCGCGAGTTCGCCGCTCAAGACCATGAAGGACGTGATCGAGCAACTCAAGAAGGACCCGGGCAGCGTCAAGTGGGGCGGCGGCTCGCGCGGCTCCACCGAGCACATCGCGGCCGCGATGATCGCGTCGAAGGTCGGCGTCGATCCGTCCAAGATCAACTACGTCGCGTTCCGGGGCGGCGGCGAGGCCACGGCGGCGATCCTGGGCGGCAACGTCACGGTCGGCGGCAGCGGCTTCAGCGAGTTCGCCGAATACATCAACGCCGGCAAGATGCGCGCGATCGCGGTCACCTCGGCGCAGCGCCTGCCGGGCATCAACGTGCCGACGCTCAAGGAGCAGGGCATCGACGTCGAGATCGGCAACTGGCGCGGCGTCTATGGCGCGCCCGGGATCACGCCCGAGCAGCGCAAGGCACTGACCGACATGGTGCTGGCGGCGCTCAAGACGCCGGCCTGGGGCGAAGCCCTGAAGAAGAACGACTGGACGCCTGCGGTGCTGTCCGGCGAGGCCTTCGCCAAGTTCGTCGACGACGAGTTCGCGAGCCTGCGCGCCACCATGGTCAAGTCCGGCATGGTCTGACGAGCCCCCACGCTCCGTCACTTCGTGTACTCGCTGCCCCCCGAGGGGGAAGTCGCAGGCCGCCGGTCCACGCGAAGCGCGGACTTCGCCGCGCTGGCGGCCCGGCGCAGGCCTGATCAAGCGCGCTTGCTCGAAGTACGGGGCGGCGTGCTCCTTTTTTCATTGACACGCGAGGTCCAGAACAATGTCCAACATTGACCCCCTTTTGAGCGCGCACGTATTGCACGCGTCCCCGTCCGAACCGCCGGCGATCTGGCCGCAGACGCTGGTCGGCGTCGGTGTGCTCGTCACCGGCCTGGCCCTCGCCTTCGGCGCCATCGGCATTTCCTCCGAGGCCGGCTACGGCGGCGTCGGGCCCAATTTCCTGCCCTGGCTGGTCTCGATCGCATTGACGGTGTGCGGCGGCTGGATCATCTGGGAGGCGCGCACCGGCGGCTTTCGCGACATGGACGCGCCCTCGGGCGCGGTCCGCTCGTACTGGGCAGGTTTCGCGTGGGTGTCGGCGGGCCTCCTGTTGAACGCCGCCTTGATTACCTCGATCGGCTTCATCCTGAGCTGCACGCTGTGCTACGTGCTTGCGGTGCAGGGCCTGCGCCGCGCCAGCGGGCAGGGCGGCGTCAATGCGCCGCGCACCTGGCTCATCGACCTCGTGACCGGCTTGCTGATCGCGGCGCCGGTGTTCTGGATGTTCACGCAGTTCCTGGCGATCAATCTGCCGGGTCTCACCAGCACCGGGTGGCTCTGACATGACAAACCCCCACGCTCATCACTTCGTGTATTCGCTGCCCCCCGAGGGGGCGCAGGCCTCCCTTGGGGCGGCCCGGCGGGAGGCCTGACATGGAAATCTTCAACGCATTGATGCACGGTTTCGCGCTGGCGATCACGCCCGCGAACCTTCTCTGGTGCCTGGTGGGCTGCGCCCTGGGCACGGCGGTCGGCGTGCTGCCCGGCATCGGCCCGGCGGTGGCGGTCGCGATGCTGCTGCCGATCACCGGCAAGGTCGACGTCACGGCCTCGATGATCTTCTTCTCGGGCATCTACTACGGCGCCATGTACGGCGGCTCGACCACCTCCATCCTGCTCAACACGCCCGGCGAGACCGCCAGCATGGTGACCGCGATGGAGGGCAACAAGATGGCCAAGAGCGGGCGCGCGGGCGCGGCGCTCGCGACGGCTGCGATCGGCTCCTTCGTGGCCGGCACCATCGCCACCGTGATCGTCACGCTGTTCGCGCCCTTCGTCGCCGATTTCGCGGTCAAGCTGGGCCCGCCCGAGTACTTCCTGCTCATGCTGCTGGCCTTCACCACGGTCAGCGCGGTGCTCGGCAAGAGCACCCTGCGCGGCATGACGGCGCTGTTCATCGGCCTGGCGGCCGGCTGCATCGGTCTCGACCAGATCTCGGGGCAGGGCCGCTACACCGGCGGCATCCCCGAGCTGCTCGACGGCATCGAGATCGTGCTGGTCGCGGTGGGCCTCTTCGCGGTGGCCGAGGTGCTGTATGCGGTGCTCTACGAGGGCAAGGTGGTCGAGGCCCAGAACAAGCTGAGCCGCGTCCACATGACGGCGCGCGATTGGAAACGCTCGATCCCGGCCTGGCTGCGCGGCACCGCCATCGGCACGCCGTTCGGCTGCATCCCGGCCGGCGGCACCGAGATTCCGACCTTCCTGAGCTACGCCACCGAGAAGAAGCTGGCCAAGGACGCGGACGCCAAGGCCGAGTTCGGCACCACGGGTGCGATCGAGGGCGTGGCCGGCCCCGAGGCCGCCAACAACGCGACCGTGACCGCCGCGCTGATTCCGCTGCTCACGCTGGGCATCCCGACCTCGAACACCACGGCGATCCTGTTGGGGGCCTTCCAGAACTACGGCATCCAGCCCGGACCGCAACTGTTCACGACCTCGGCCGCGCTGGTGTGGGCACTGATCGCGTCGCTCTACATCGGCAACGTGATGCTGCTCGTGCTGAACCTGCCGATGGTGGGCCTGTGGGTCAAGCTGCTCAAGATCCCGAAGCCCCAGCTCTATGCGGGCATCCTGATCTTCGCGACGGTGGGTGCCTACGGCATGCGCCAGAGCGCCTTCGACCTGGTGCTGCTCTACGCCATCGGCGTGCTGGGCGTCATCATGCGGCGCTTCGATTTTCCGACCGCCCCGGTGGTGGTCGGCATGATCCTCGGCCCGCTGGCCGAAGCGCAGCTGCGCAACGCGATGTCGATCGGCGAGGGCAGTGCGGCGGTGTTCTTCCAGCGCCCGATGTCGATCGTTCTGGTGATCATCGTGCTGGCCGTGATGATCCTCCCGCGCGTTGCCAAGCGCATCGCCGAACGGCGCGTCGCCGCCGCTCATTGACGGCGGCGGACGCGAGACGAGACGCCAAAACGAGCGCGCAGGCTCAGTTCTCTTCGGCTCCCGAGCCGTACTTCGCGGTGGTGGCCATCGGTGTGCTGGCGCCCTTGCGGCGCTGCACCTCGGCCACGAATTCCGGGCCGTTGCGCATGCGCTGGTAAGCCGCCAGTTGCGCGCGGTACGCCCCGCTCGACGGGTCGTAACTCTCCTGGTTGGCGACCTGGCTCATGCCGGACTTGATCCAGAGGCTCAGGTCGGCGCTGACTTCGGCCCGGCTCATCGCGCCCGGCGCCGTGTCGGCGGGGCCGACGCGCAACTCCGACGGCGCGCTGGCCATCGACCGGCTGGCCGCGTAGTCGGCCGTCACGGCCGAGCGGCTGGAGGCGCTGCCCGCGGTGGCGATCGGCGTGCCGACCCACTGCTCGGCGGGGACGGTCTGGGCAAAGGCCGTGGCGCTGGCCAGTGCGAATGCGCAGACACCGAGAAGTTGCTTGGCATTCATGATGAAATCTCCTGAAGGCTTGGATGTGCGGCCACGGACATCGCGGTCATCACAGGACGCAACTGTGGCGATCCGGAGCCTGTCACGCTGTGCGTTTGCGCACGGCTTTTCGCAATCGATCCGACACTCCGGGGAGGTCTGCCATGACGCTCCAACGATCCAGTCTCGGCTTGCAGCAGATCGCGCTGCTGGAAGGACTGTCGGCCGAGCGGCTGGACCGGCTCGCGCAGCACTGCCACTGGAAGAGCCTGCCGGCCGGGACGCCGGTGCTGCTGCGCTCGGAGCGCAACAGCGATGTCTACTTCCTCGTCTCCGGCGCACTGCGCGTGACCTCGTACTCGGCCAACGGCCGGCAGGTCACTTTTCGTGACCCGCAGGAGGGCGAGCATTTCGGCGACATCGCCGCCATCGACGGCCAGCCGCGATCGGCCGACGTCGTCACGCTCACGCCCACCGTGGTCGCCCACCTGGACCGGGGTGCATTCCTGGGCCTGCTGCGCGACGAGCCGGTGGTCGCCGAGCGCGTGATGCGCGGCCTGGCGGCGCTGGTGCGGCAGTTGTCGGAGCGGGTCATCGACCTGAGCACGCTCGGGGTGCAGAACCGCGTGCACGCCGAACTGCTGCGACTGGCGCGGCTGGCTGGCGTCATCGACAACAGGGGGCGGCTGGAGCCGGCGCCGACCCATGCCGACCTGGCCAGCCGGATCGGCACCAACCGCGAACAGGTGACGCGGGAGCTCAACGCGCTGCGCCGCGAAGGGCTGCTCGCCAAGGACGGCAAGGCGCTGGTGGTGCCGGATGTGGCTCGGCTGGCCGCGCTGGTCGCGGAGGTGCGGGGCTTCGCCTGAACCGGTCAGTTGTGCGTGTGGCCGTGCGATTCGGCTGCGCTGCCGGCTGGCGCGCCGACCGGGACGTCCACCTTGAGCGAACTCTTGGCGCCCTTGGCGTCCTCGAAACGCAAGGTGAGCGGGATGGTGTCGCCCTTGGCGATCGGTTGCTTCAGGTCCATCAGCATCACATGCAGGCCGCTCGGCTTGAGTTCGACGGTCTCCCGTGCCGGCAGCGCGAGGCCGCCCGGGACCTCGCGCATTCTCATCGTGTCGCCTTCCATCTTCATCTCGTGCACCTCGGCCACGCCGGCGACCGGCGTGGAGATGCCCACCAGCCGGGCGCCCGAGGGCGCGGTGAGCTTCATGAAGGCGCCGGTGCCGCTCTGGCCGGGCACGGTCTGGCGCACCCAGGCATCCCGCACATCGACCGCCGCGACCCCCGCCGGCAGTACGTCGAGGCGGGCTGCGGGCAGGGCCAGCTTCGCGCTCGAGCCGGCCACCGGCAGCTGGGCCCAGTCGGCGCTGCCGACATCGCAGCTCTGCAGCACCTTGAAGTAGAGCGGGCCGGGCGTGTCGGTCAGCTTGCCGCGCACGATGAACTCGGCGCGCTCGGCGCCGGGCAGGGCGGTTTGTGCGGAGTCGGCTTTCCAGGTCACCTCGCGCGGCGTGGCGGTGAGCGTCCAGCCGGTGCGCGGCTGCGCCTGGACCAGCGTGAAGCCTTGGGGCAGCTGGACCTGCAGGCCGGTGGTCGTCTTGGCGTCGGTGCAGGCATGGCCGACGCGGAAGGCGGCGTCGTACTCGCTGCCGGCGGCGGCACCGCCGGCGGGCAGGCTGACGTGGGCCAGGGCGGCCGCGCTGAAGAGGGCCGCGCAGGCGGCGAGCGATCGGGTGGCGAAGGGAACGGTCATCGAAGTCTCCTTGGGTCGGGGGTCAAAGGTCGAAGCGCAGCTCGGCGCTGTAGGTGCGCTGCGGGTAGGGGTGGAAGTTCCAGTACTGGTAGTTGTTCGCATTGTCGATTCCGAAGGCGGCCGACCACTGCCGGTCGATCTGATAGCGCACGCGCAGGTCGACCGTG
This sequence comes from Variovorax sp. P1_G12, assembly GCF_056405555.1. Classification (NCBI taxonomy): domain Bacteria; kingdom Pseudomonadati; phylum Pseudomonadota; class Betaproteobacteria; order Burkholderiales; family Comamonadaceae; genus Variovorax; species Variovorax sp. P1_G12. The sequence continues at coordinate 221,270 of NZ_JBFUBW010000005.1, forward strand.
AAGTACTTGCTGGCGCCGAAATAGGCAAAGCCGTTGACGTCGCTGTTGTCGAGCGTCGAGTACTGCCGGCCGCTGTAGCGCGCTGCCGCCGTGAAGGCCCAGTGGGCGTCGGGCTTGTAGGTGGCGTAGACCGTGGAGCGCCACTGCGGGACCCGGGGCTGCCATTTGCCCACGCTGGCCGGGAACAGCGGGTTCTCCACGATCTTCGAGTTGGCATAGGTGAGGCTCGCGCCCATGTCGAGCCCGCGCATCCATACGTCCTGCCCGCTGTAGGACAGCTCGACGCCGGTGGTGCGGACCTTCTCGGTGTTCTGCACACGCGAGATGCTGGTGTTCGGGATGAGCTGGTTGTAGAGCGCGTCCTGCGTGGTCTCGTGGAACAGCGTGGCGCGGGCCAGGCCGTTGCCGAGGTCTTTCTCGGCCGTGAGTTCGCTGGTCCAGGACTTCTCCGGCTTGAGGAACGGGTCGTTGATGAAGGAGAGCGCGCCGCCGGTGGTCGCGCCGTACAACTCGCCCACGGTCGGATAACGCACGGCACGGCCCAGCGAGCCCTTGAGCACCGTGTCCTTCGTCAGCTGGTAGGCCAGCGCGGCCTTCGGGGATGCATCCGATTCGCTGCGCGACGCGTAGGTCAAGGTGTTCGTCGCGGTGGAGGTGAAGCCGTTGCTGGCTTGCCAGTCTTCCAGGCGAAGGCCCAGCACGGCCTTCCATTGCGGAGCGAACGACCAGCTGTCCTGTGCCCATGCGGCGACGGTCTCGGTGTTGCCGCCCACATCGCTGACCCGCGTGCCCGAGGGCCCGGTGATCCAATTGCCGATCGCGTTGGACTTCAGGATGCCGAGCTTGTAGGCATCGCGCCCGACACCGAAGTCGACGATGTGCGCCCCGGCGATCCCCTGCGGCCGCCAGGTCCCCTTGGCTGCGAGCGTGTTCCAGCCCGTGGCGCCGCCCTGGTCCTGCAGGGTCCCGGCGCCGCCGAAGGCCGCCAGCGGCAGCGCCACCGTGGGTGCGCGCTGCTGGTCCGTCGAATAGTCGTAGAGGCTGGCGGCGACCTCCCAGTCCCATTCGCCCTGGGTATTGCTCTTGACCGAGAGGCCGTGCATGTAGTGCGTCTGCGCGTCGTTGGTGAGCGGAAAGGCGGTCGGAGCCAGCGTGAAGCTGCGCCCGAGGATGTTGATCGGTCCGCTGTAGACCGACTGCCCGGCGGCATTGCTCAGGTAGCTCTCGGGCCGGCCCTCCGAACTGTTCTGCCACCAGCCCAGCGTGTAGGTGGCGGTCACCGTGGGCGAGAAGTCGTAGGCCAGCTTGAGCTTCGCGTGGTCCTGGACGGCGTGGTACTGGGTGCCGGAGCCCAGGATGTACCAGGGCGTGTTGGTGGTGTTGAGGCCCGGCACGAAGCCGACCACGGGGGTGCCGGCGCGCCCGGGCGTGCCCGAAGCCAGCGTCGCGGTCGTGAAGGTCAGCGGCTGGCTCTGGCTGTCGCCCCGGCTCACGTCGATGAACCATGCCCAGTCGCCGCTGCGGCTGCCGAGCGAGGCGCTGGTCTGCCAGCTGTTGAAGGTCTTGTGGGTGTTGTACAGGTCGTTCGGCTGCGACTGGTAGCCCATCTTGACGTGCGCCTCGAGCTGCGAGGGCATGCGCGTCACGTAGTCGACCACCGCGCCGGCCGAGTTGCCCGGGTAGGCGGCGGAAAAGGGGCCGTACATCACGTCGACGCGCTCGATCTCCTCGGGCGTCACCAGGCCCCAGCGCGGCGCGTAGTTGGTGCCGTTGGCGATGCCGTTGCCGAGGTAGTTCGACAACAGGATGCCGTCGGCATAGACCGCCGAGCGCGCGCTGTTGCCGGTGCCGGAGGCGCGGGTGGACAGGATCGCGTGGTTGTAGTCCCCGATGTAGCGCTTGCGCACCAGCAGGCTGGGCAGGTACTTGAGCGCGTCCTCGCTGTCGGTGGCGTTGATGCGGGTCTCGATCTCCTCGCGCGTCACCCCTTCGATGGTCGTCGGAATCTGGGTCGGCAGCGAGGTCGGCTGGCCGCCGGTCACGGTGACGACGCCGAGCGAGCGCGTGCGCTCGGGGGCCTCGTCGGCCGGGCGCGCGCTCTGCGAGTCCTGTGCCGCGGCGGGAAGGGCCCACCATGGGAATGCAGCGCTCAAAGCGAGCGACAGCATGGTCTTGTTCATTGGAAGAATCCCCTCGGCACCTCATCCGGTGCCGATGCATTGCTGGAAAAGCGCAGCGAAGCACCCGCCAGGGCGCCTCGTGCATCAGGTCTGAAGCAAGCTCAGGAGCGTGGGGGGCCGCGCGCCGGCAGCGGCGCCGCGGTGGCCGCGGCGATACGCGCGGCCGGGATCGGCTGGACCGCATGGCCCAGGGGCTGGGCTGTCGGCAACTCGGCCAGCGGCAGGGCCGGCGGCGGTGCGCCGGTCGGCAGGCACAGCGGGCAGTCCAGGTGGCCGGCAGCGGGCGCCTGCGCGCCGTCGTCGGTCAGCACCACCAGCATGGAGGCGCCGGCGGCCGAGCAGACGATTTCCATCGGCTTGGGCTGCACCAGCGGCGACGCCACCGCGACGCCGAGCGACAGCGCGAACCACACCAGCACGAAGCTGGCGAGAAGGCGGGCGTGGCGAAGGGCGGGCATGGGCGCGATTATGCGGGTTCTCAGCGCGACGGCGGGTCGACCGGCACCACGGTGGTCGAGCGCTGCGAGCGCACCGTCTCGGTCGCGCCCGGCACCGGCTCGCCGGCCGGCGTGACCACCGTGGCACGGCGGTCGGGCGTGCGCGTCGTGACGTTGGCCGGCGGCCCGCCGCGCGCGCGGTCCAGCGCGGCACCGGCATCGCGCACGCAGGCCTCGCGCTCGGGCGCCGCCAGCTTGCCGCTGTTGCACACGGCCAACTGGCGCTCATGGCGCTCCTGGGCCTGCTGCAGATTGGTCGGCGCCTGGGCGGCGGCGCCGAGCGCGGTGGCCAGCAACGCGCCGCACATGGCGGCACGGAAAACGGTTCGAGTCATGGGGTGGCTCCGACGGTGGACGGTGCAGAGTCTACGCGCCGTGCACCGCGTCCGGCTTCGCCTCGGGCGCCGCCGGCTTGCCGCGCAGACGCCGCACGGTGCGCCGGATCCAGCCCTCGACATCGTCGACATAGGTGAACACCGCCGGCACCACCAGCAGGCTCAGCACGGTCGAGGTGATCAGTCCGCCGATCACCGCCATCGCCATCGGCGAGCGGAAGCTCGAGTCGGCCGTACCGAACCCGACCGCGATCGGCAGCATGCCGGCGCCCATCGCCAGGGTGGTCATGATGATCGGCCGGGCCCGCTTGTGGCAGGCGTCGCGCAGCGCGTCCCAGCGCGAGAGGCCGTGCTCGCGGCGCGCCACGATCGCGTACTCCACCAGCAGGATCGAGTTCTTGGTCGCGATGCCCATCAGCATGATGAGCCCGATCAGCGAGGGCATCGACAGCGCCTTCTGCCCGATCAGCAGGCCGACGAAGGCGCCGCCGAGCGCCAGCGGCAGCGCGCACAGGATCGTGATCGGATGCAGGAAGTCCTTGAACAGCAGCACCAGCACGATGTAGATGCACAGCACGCCGGTCAGCATCGCCAGCCCGAAGCTCGCGAACAGCTCGGTCATGACCTCGGCGTCGCCGACTTCGGCCACCCGCACGCCGGGCGGCAGGCTGCGGATCGAGGGCAGCTTCATCGCCGCGTCCTTGGCGTCGCCAAGGCCGACGCCCGACAGCTCGATCTCGAAGTTGACGTTGCGCGAACGATCATAGCGGTCGATCACGGCCGGGCCGCCCTCGACCGTGAGCGCGGCCACCTGGCCCAGCATCACGGGGCCGCGCGCGCCGGGTACAGCCAGGCGTTCGAGCAGCGCGAGATTCTGGCGCGCCGAATCCTCCAGCTTGACCACGATCGGCACTTGGCGCTGCGCCAGGTTGAGCTTGGGCAGGTTCTGGTCGTAGTCGCCGAGGGTGGCGACGCGCAGCGTCTCGGCGATCGCGGAACTCGTCACGCCGAGGTCGGCGGCGCGCGCGAAGTCGGGCCGCACCGCGATCTCGGGCCGGATCAGGCTCGCGGTCGAGGTGATGTTCCCCAGGCCCGGGATGGTGCGCAGGTCGCGCTCCACGGCGCGGGCCGCGGTGGTCAGCGCGGCCGCGTCGTCGCCGCTCAGCGCCAGGATGTACTTCTCGCCCGAGCCGCCGAGGCCGACCGTGCTGCGCACGCCGGGCAGGGTTTCGAGCGCGGCGCGGATCTGGTTCTCGATCACCTGCTTGCGCGGCCGGTCGCCGCGCGGGTCGAGCTGGATCGTGAGGGTCGCCTTGCGCGTTTCGGGCGTGCCGAAGTTGGCGAAGGGGTCGCCGCCCGCGCTGCCGCCGCCGACCGTGGTGTAGACGCTGCACACGTGGTCGATCGCCATCACGCGGCGGCGCGTTTCCTCGGCCGCGGCCGTGGTCTGGGCCAGCGTGGCGCCGGGCGCCAGCGACAGGTAGACCTGGGTCTGCGAGTTGTCGTCCGGCGGGATGAAGCCGGTCTTGAGCAGCGGGATCATCGCCACCGAGCCGAAGAAGAACAGGGTGGCCAGCACCATGGTCGTGAAGCGGTGCTTCAGGCACCACTCGGCCATCCGCATGTAGATCGAGAGCCAGCGCGGCTCCTTCTCGGCGTCGACGATCGGCTTCAGGATGTAGGCCGCCATCATCGGCGTCAGCATCCGTGCCACCACCAGCGAGGCGAAGACCGCCAGCGACGCGGTCCAGCCGAACTGCTTGAAGAACTTGCCGGCCACGCCGCTCATGAAGGCGGTCGGCAGGAACACCGCGATCAGGGTGAAGGTGGTGGCGATCACCGCCAGTCCGATCTCGTCGGCCGCCTCCATCGCGGCCTGGTAGGGCGACTTGCCCATGCGCAGGTGGCGCACGATGTTCTCGACCTCCACGATCGCGTCGTCGACCAGGATCCCGACCACCAGCGAGAGCGCGAGCAGCGAGATCACGTTGACCGAGAAGCCCAGCAGGTACATGCCGGCGAAGGCCGGGATCACCGACATCGGCAGCGCCACCGCCGAGACGAAGGTGGCGCGCCAGTCGCGCAGGAACAGCCAGACCACGATCACGGCCAGGATCGCGCCTTCGTAGAGCAGGTTCAGCGAGCCCCGGTATTCCTCCTCGACCGGGGCGACGAAGTTGAAGGCCTCGGTGAGCTCGATGTCCGGCCGCTGCGCGCGCATCTCGGCCAGCGCCTTCTGGATCGCGGCGCCGACCTCGACCTCGCTGGCGCCGCGGCTGCGCGCCACCTCGAAGCCGACCACCGGCCGGCCGTCGAGCAGGGCGGCGGCGCGCGGCTCGGCGATGGTGTCGCGGATGCGGGCCACCTCGTCGAGGCGGATGCGACGGCCGTCGGGCAGCGCGATCTGCATGGCGTTCAGCTGGTCGGCCGACTGCACCGTGGCCAGCGTGCGCACCGGCTGCTCGCTGCCGCCGACATCGGTGCGGCCGCCCGCGCTCTCGGTCTGCACCAGCCGCAGCTGGCGCGAGAGGTCGGCCGCGGTGGCGCCCAGCGCCTGCAGCTTGGCCGGGTCGAGGTCGACATGCACCTGGCGCGTGACGCCGCCGACGCGGTTCACCGCGCCGACGCCGGGCAGCGCCAGCAGTTTCTTGGTGACATCGTTGTCGACGAACCACGAGAGCGCCTCGTCGTCCATCTTCGAGGACGCGATGGTGAAGGCCAGCACCGGCTGGGCCGCGAAGTCGAGCTTGGTGACGACCGGATCGCGCACATCGGCCGGCAGGTCGGAGCGCACCCGCTGCACCGCGGAGCGCACGTCGTCGACCGCCTCCTGCACCGGCTTCTCGAGCCGGAACTCGACGATCAGCGTCGCCGCGCCGTCCTGCACCTTGGTCGTGATGTGCTTGAGGCCCTGGATGGTGGCGATCGCGTTCTCGAGCTTGCGCGCGACGTCGTTCTCGAGCTGTGAGGGCGCGGCACCCGGCAGCGCCGCCGACACCGTGACGGTCGGCAGGTCGATGTCGGGGAAGTTCTGCACCTTCATCGCATTGAAGGACAGCAGCCCTGCGAAGCTCAGCAGCACGAACAGCATCACCGCCGGGATCGGGTTGCGGATGGACCAGGCCGAGACGTTCATGGGCGCTGCTCCTTACTTGATGGCCTCGACGGCGGGTTTGGCGGCCGCGGGCGCATCGACCACCCGCACCAGGTCGCCGTCGTTCAGGAAGCCGGCGCCCTGGACCACGACACGCGCATCGGCCGGCAGCGGGGTCGTGATCTCGACCCGGTCGCCGACCCGGCGGCCGGTCTCGACCTTGAGCTGCGCGACCCGGTGGTCGGGTTGCAGCAGCAGCAGGTAGTTGAAGCCGTCGCGCGGCACCACCGAGGCCTGCGGCACGGTCAGCGCGCTGGTGCGCCCGAGCTGGAAATCGCCGCGCGCGAACATGCCGGCCTTGAGCCCGGTGTTCTGCAGCACGTTCGGGATGTCGACATAGACCAGCGCCGCGCGGGTCTGCGGGTCGACCGTCGGCGCCACGCTGCGCACCTTGCCGCTGACCTGGGCGCCGCCGGCGCTGGTGATCACCGCGGGCGTGCCGGCCGCGATGCGGCCGAGCTCGGACGAGGTGACCTCGGCGCGCCACTCGAGCCGGCCCTGGCGGACCATGCGGAACAGCTCGGTGCCGGCATTGACGACGCTGCCGACGGTGGCGGTGCGGGCAGAGATCACGCCGTCGTCGGGCGCCAGCACCTGCGTGTTGCGGCCGCGCACCTGTTGCGCGGCCAGCACCGCCTCGGCCGCCTCGACCCGCGCCTTGGCGGTCTGCTCGGCGGTCTGGTACTGGTTGATCTGCTGCTGGCTCATCGCGCCGGTGGCCTGCAGCGTGCGGGCCCGCGCGGCGGTGCCGGTGGCATCGGCGGCGGTGGCGCGGGCCTCGGCCAGGGAGGCCCTGGCCTGCGCCACGTCGGCCTGCACCGACTCGGCCGAGAAGGTGGCCAGCACCTGGCCCTTCTTCACCACGTCGCCGACGTTGACGCGCACCTCGGCCAGCTTGAGGCCGTTCGATTCGGAGCCGATGCTGGCCTCCTGCCAGGCGGCGACATTGCCGTTGGCGGCCAGCGTGACGGTCAGTTCGCTGGTCTCGGGCCTGGCGACCGTGACGGTCAGCGAGGGGCGGGCGGCGGCTTCGGGCTTTTTCTCGGGCGCGGCGGCCGGCTTGGCCCGCAGCAGCCAGAAGGCGCCGGCGGCCAGGACCAGCACGGCAGCCAGCACGGCGAGGAGGGTGGAACGCTTCATTCTTTTCATGGCGACGGTGCGGAGGCTGGGGCCGTGGAGGCCAGGGATTCGGGCCGCGTCCAGCCGCCGCCCATGGCGCGGTAGAGCGAGACCCAGGCTTCGGCGCGCTCGCGCTGCAATGCGACGCGGGCGGTCTGCGAGACGAACAGCGTGCGCCTCGCATCCTCGAGATCGAACAGGCTCGCGAGGCCGGTGGTGTAGCGGGCCTGGGTGGCGTCGAAGGAGATCTGGTAGTTGCGCACCGCGGTGTCGGCATCGGCCGCACGGTCGTTGGTGCTCTGCAGGTTGATCAGTGCCTGTTCGACTTCGCTCACCGCGCGGCGCACGTTGGCGCGGTAGAGCGCCACGGATTCGTCGTAGCGGCCCTTGGCGGCGTCGTAGTTCGCCGCCAGCGTGCCGCCGTCGAAGATTGGAACGTTGAGCGCCAGCGGACCGAGGGTCCAGGTGTCCAGGGTTTCGCTGAACCCGCCGCCGCGCACCTTCAGCACGGCGATCGATCCCTGGAGCGACAGGCGCGGGAAGCGCTGGGCCAGCGCCGCGCCGGCCTCGGCGCTGGCCACGGCGACGTCGAGTTCGGCCGCGTAGACGTCCGGCCGCTGCGCCAGCGCCTCGGCCGGCACGCTGTAGACCGCCTGCACCGCGGGCAACGTGACATCGATCGGGGCAGCGGCCAGCTTGGGCGCCAGCACCGTTCCCTCGATGCCGGTCAGCGCCACCAGCGCCTGCTGCTGCACGCTGCACAGCGCCCGCTGCTGGGTCAGCCTGCCTGCCGCCTCGGCGGCGCTGGCGCGAGCCAGCGCGGCATCGGCGGGCGCCGTGAATCCGGCCTGCGCGGACAACTCGGTCAGGCGCGCGGACTCGGCGCGCGATTGCGCGTCGGAGGTCGACACCACCAGCTGGCGCCGGCAGGCCCGCTCGGCCAGGTACGCGTTGGCGGTCTCGGCCGCCACCGACACCCGCGCGTCGTGCCAGCGCGCGTCGGCGCCCGCGTAGCGCGACTGGGTGGCGTCGCGGCTGGCGCGCAGGCCGCCGAACAGGTCGATCTCCCAGCTCGACTGCAGGCCGGCCTGCTGCGTGGTGATCGGGGGGATGTCGGTGCTGGTGCCGCTGGTGGCGCCGGTCGAGAAGCCCGAAGTCGGCGAATTGCCGCGGCTGGCCGACAGCGAGCCGTTGAGGTTCGGCACCAGCGCCGCGCCGGCCGCGACGCGCGCGGCGCGGGCTTCGCCGATGCGCGCCTGCGCGCTGGCGACGGTCGGGCTTGCGGCCTCGGCGGCGACGATCAGTTCGACCAGCAGCGGATCGTCGAGCTGGCGCCACCACTCGGCCAGCGACGGCATCGAGCCGCCGTGGGGCAGGGCGGCGGTGCCGGCGGGCAGCGGCGTCTGCCATTGCGCGGGCGTCGGTGCGGCCACCTGCTCGGGCGGGCGCGGGACCGCGCAGGCAGCGAGCAGCAGGGGAGCGACGAGGCAAAGCGCGGGGAGCCGGGAGTTCCTCATGAGATTCCGCAATAAAGGAGAGGCGTGCCTTGGCGAACGGATCGTTTCGCTCGAACGCCGACAAGGGGCAGGCGCTGGATGTGCAATATGGAAGCATAGCAAGGGAAGCGTCCCGCCCCGCCCGCGGGATCGCGCGAACCGGGAAAAGTCATGCGGCCATCGGAGCGCTTCGGCAATCGCCGAAGCGGGGGCACTCTTGCGATCAGGCCCACGGGCGGCGTCCCGTCTGCGAGTGCTGCAAGTCGGCGCTGTCTACGACCGGGACGGCACTTCGGCGTTGCGGGGCGCGCCCGGCCGCGCGCGCCCCTGAACCGTTTTGAGGATGTGTCGGCCCAGATCAAGCTGACCCTGCATGGACATGTGGGTGTCGTTGCCCAGGTAAAAGTCGACGGTCTCCGCGCCGTGCGCTGCGAACTCGAACAAGTCCGGCCCCAAGCCCGTGCGCTTGAACTGCTCGACGAAGGATGCCGCACGGTCGGGCTCGGCGTACACCGTCGTCTTGTCGGGAATGACCATCCAGATGAACTCGAGTTCGGGTTGCGAGGCGTTGAACTCACTGATCATGCCGGCGGAGGCGGCATCCAGCGGTGGATTCGTCACGTCGTCAATGAAGAACAGCGCACGGTCGCAAAGCCGGTGGCTGAACTTCGTACAGCCCTCGGCTACGCGGCGCACCCAGGTGCGGTTGTGGAGCAATGTGTCGCTCGAACCAGCGGCGCGCCGGCCGCTCTTGAAGACCCTCAACCCGGTCGACAGCGGAGCTTCCCAGTTCAGCGCAAAGGAAGGCCGCTTCGCGAGGGGCTCGACGAAGGGCTCCAACTTGACCACCGGAGTGCCCGGCATCGATTCGCAATATCGGCCTTCGAACAGACGGTCACCCAGCAATCGTTCGACGCTTTCCACGATCACGAGATCACCCTTGAAGCCAGCCTGCCGGACCCACTTCGAGAAGTCCGCGCACAGCGGGCCCGATTGCCCCCAGTAGATGGTGGAGATCTTGTAGCCGCTCTTGATCAGTTCCGACTGCCAACGCAGCGTCATCGAGAAGCTGTCACCGACGACCAGGATGTCGGCCTCTTCGAGCGGCCAACTCTTCGCATGCTCGGCCGCCACGACCGGGGGAGATTTCGTCCAGCCGAATTGCCTGTCAGAAAGCAATCCGAGCCGGGTGAGATCGCCGTATGGGGCCGGTGTCAGGAGTGACGCGATCAGCAGGAACTCGACAGCGAGGAAGCACGCCAGGAAGCATGTCAGCCACGATCGCGCGGGGGTCAGGAATGAAAAGCGGCCTCTGCCTGAGGATCGCTGCGGCGCATGGATCGCGGTCGAACATTGCAACGTTGCATCGATCGACCCGGTGGGTTGTGGCGTGGTGTTCATGGGCAACGGGTTGTGCAGTGGCGTCGGACGCTACATCGCGTGCGCAGTGTCGATCTGAATGCTTAGAACTGGAAGTAGATGAAAGGGCTGTAGGAGCCGAACTTGGAAACGCATCGCCAGAGCAGGGCAAAAACCACGAGCGCGGATGAGAGCGCAAACAGGTTCGTCAGCACAGGGCGGTTCATCAACGCAGCTGGGGATGGAACCCATCGCGCGACCGAGATCGCGGGAGGCAGCGCAACGCAGATCAGGATCGCGCCCAGCACCATCTTGTAAAAACGGCTCTTCTCGTAGGGGATGGAGAACTCGCTGAAGCTGCTGCTGCCAGTCCCGTTCAAGCCCAGCATCCCCTTGTAGATAACCAATGCGTCGTCGATGTTCTCGGCGCGGAACACCACCCAAGCAACAATCACGCACAGGACGGTCAGAGACCATCCGAAGACGCGATAGATGCGGCTGACAGGCAGCCGGGCGCCGAGTTTCGTCTTCCAGAGATGATTGACAGTGAGGAAGGCGCCGTGCATCGCCCCCCAGATCACGAAGGTCCATCCGGCGCCATGCCAGAGCCCGCCCAGAAGCATCGTGGCGAAAAGATTCAGGTAGCGGCGGCCAGGCCCCTTGCGATTGCCGCCCAAGGGAACATAGAGGTAGTCCCTCAGGAACGTGGACAGCGAGATGTGCCAGCGCCGCCAGAATTCGATGATGCTGGTGGACTTGTACGGGGAGAAGAAGTTTTGAGGCAGGTGGATGCCGAAGCAGAGGGAAATGCCAACTGCCATGTCCGAGTACCCCGAGAAATCGAAGTAGATCTGTAAGGAATAGGCAATGGCGCCCATCCATGCGGAATGCAACGATGGCGCGGCTCCGCCGTGCACACCGTTGAAGACCATGTCGGCATAGAGGCCCAGTCGATCGGCGACGAGGATTTTCTTGCTCAGTCCGATGACGAAGATCGTGATCCCGATGGCAATTTTTCTGCCCTGCGGACGGTAGGTCGCAGCATCCGCAAACTGGGGCATCATTTGCGCGTGGTGGAGCACCGGCCCCGCGATCAGATGGGGAAAGTAGGTCACGAAAAGCAGGTACGGTCCGAACTCCCGCTCCCGAACCTTGCCGGCCCAGCAATCGACCAGAAATGCAATCTGGGTGAAGGTGTAGAACGATATCCCGATCGGCAGCACGATCTGTGCCATCCCGACCGGGGAGAAGCCGGCCGACGCGAACGCAGCGTCGACGTTGCTCATGAAGAAGTTCGCGTACTTGAAGATTGCGAGCACGCCGAGGTTCACCCCCAAGGCCGCGATCAGCAGCCGACGTCGTGCCGGCGTGCTCCGGCCCGACTCAGGTGTCAGGTGCGCGCCCATCCAGAAATTGAAGCAGATCGATGCGACCAGCAGCGGCAGGGCCTTGATGCTCCACCAACCATAGAAGAACAACGAAGCCAGGCCCAGGAATGCGATTGCTGCGCGCGCATGCGAGCGCGCGATCAGGAAGAATCCTCCCAGCACCAACGGAAAGAAGAAGAACAGGAAGGGGTAGGAGTTGAAAAGCATGAGAGACGTTGGCCGAGCCGGCGCGTGGCATGGGTTGTTCGTCCGAGGGCTGAGGAAGCGAGGTGCACCGGGGCAGAGGCGGCACCTTCCGGCGCGCGAAGATGCGCACAGACGCGAAGCGGTGGCGCCAGCCCGTCAGATCAGTTCGGTCCGGGGCGGCCAGGCGTAGGAAAAGTCCTCGGCGTCGACGGTCAGATTGGGGCTGTAGGCGGGGTCGTGCGCGATCACCGGCGCCCAGCGGTCGCGCATGTAGTCGATCTCTTTCTCGAAGCGCTGGCGTTGCTGGGGCGCGAGATCATCTCCCCGCGTCGCCGACTCGTGATGCAGCAGTTCCGCATAGGGCGTCCAGACGCTGCGATAGCCCAATTCGCCCAGTCGCAGACAAAAATCGACATCGTTGAACGCCACCGCGAGGTTGACCTCATCGAGGCCACCGACGCGCTCGTAGAGCGCCTTGCGAACCACCAGGCACGCCGCCGTGACCGCGGAGAAAGATTGCGTCAAGGCGGCGCGACCGGCGTGCCCCAATTGGCTGGGTAAAAGGCCCTTGTGCGCATGAACCGCCAGACCGCCCGGCCCCAGGACCACGCCGCCGTGCTGGAGGGTCAGGTCCGGATACCAGAGTCGCGCCCCGACTGAGCCGATGTCCGATTGCGCAGCGAGGCTGACCATCTCCGAGAGCCAATCTTCCTACACCACTTCGATGTCGTTGTTCAACAGTGCGATGATTTCGCCCTGACAGATGCGAACCGCCGCATTGTTGAGGGCGGAGTAGTTGAATGGGCGGTCGTCCCGAAGGACCCGAACGTTTGGTCGCCTGGCAATTCTCTTCAGAAAGGACAGCGTGGAAGCTTCGTCGGAGCCGTAATGTTGTGTGACCTGAACAAGTCCAGGTTCCAGTCGGGCTTGAAGTAGGGGCCGGAACGTTGCCCCTTTTCGTCAATCTTGTCCTCGTCGGAATAGATGAGCCTTGCATCCGGACACTCCGAGATGCATTGTGCGACGCAGAAAAGTGCTTCTTCCGCAAGCACGTCGTCGTGGTCCATCAGGACGATCCAGGGGGTCGTAGCCAAGGCCACCGCGCTGTTGGACGCGGCGCAGATGTGGCCGTTCGATGCGCGAAAGTCGACCTTGATCCGCGGATCGAGCGCGAGGTATTCCCGCAGGACGTCCTGGATTGCATCGTCGGTGGATGCGTCGTCGGCGATGCACAGCTCCCAGTCGGGATACAGCTGACTCCGGACCGATTCGATGGCCTCTCGCAGAAAGTTCGGGGCGGGGTCGTAGACCGGCATCACTACCGAAAAGCGCGGCCGCCGTTCCATCTTTTCGATTCGATCGCCGATGCTGTTCCGCTGCCTGCGCGTCAGCGTGTCATGGTTCTTCACCCACATGCGATAGTCGTTGCCCCAGGGGCTGGATGCGGACCGATGGCCGATCGGGAAGGGGTATCCCAACTTCCGGTAGATCCGGCGGCGAACGAGATTTCCGGCCACCCGTGGCCCAAACTTGGCAGACACGGCGCGCAACCTGGACAGATCAGAAATCATTTTTTGCATGCACTCTTTTTGTTCGTTGTGGTCGAGGAGATGGGTGAGCGCCGTCCTCAGGCAATTGCTGGACGCGCGTGTATGGGCAGCGCACCGCTTCGATCGCGTTGAAATCCATTGGCTCGTTGGAAGGAGGCGGACGAGTTTGCCCTCGGTGAGGGCGGGCATCCATGAGAGAAATCTGATTCTTCGCTCTGCATGCGGCTGTTTTGTTTGAGAAAGCGCTGGTCTGCACTCGTCGCAAAATTGGCGGGGTCATAGCCAGGCTTGCTGGTTGTCCATGTGAACGGCCGCTCGGGCTGCCAGTGGCAGGAAGCGCGACGACCGGGTAAACGCGTTTTCCGCGCGTTGGACCGCGCACGCTACGATCCCCGCCATGCCCTCCGCCCCCGCCGCACCCCCCGCCTTGCCGCTCGACGCCGAAGGCATCCTCGCGCTCGCTGCGCGCTCGATGTTCCATCTGTTCTCCAGCATCAGCCAGGGCATGTTCCTGGTCGACCGGGGCGGGCGCATCGTCTGGGTCAACGAGGGCTATCGCCGCTTCCTGCCCGCACTCGGCTTCTCGTCGATCGATCAGTTCCTCGGCCATCCGGTCGAGGACGTCATTCCCAACACCCAGATGCGCCGCGTGCTCGACACCGGCGAGCCGATCCTGATCGATCTGCTGACCAACAAGGCCGGCACCTTCGTGGTCAGCCGCATCCCGCTGCGCGAGGAGCGCGAGGGCGATGCCGGCGCCGCGCCTGGCGAGGTCATCGGCGCCATCGGCATCGTGCTGTTCGACCACCCCGAGACCACGCTGCAGCCGCTGATCAGCAAGTTCGCGCTGCTGCAGCGCGACCTCGACGATGCGCGGCGCGAACTCGCGAGCCAGCGCAACAACCCGCTGTACCAGCAGTCGGCCGACGGCCAGCGCCGATCGAAGTACACCTTCGCGAGCTTCATCGGCAGCAGCCCGGCGGCGGTCGAGGTCAAGCGCCATGCGCGGCGCGCGGCGCAGTCGTCGAGCCCGGTGCTGCTGCTCGGCGAGACCGGCACCGGCAAGGAACTGCTGGCGCACGCGATCCATGCCGCCTCGGCGCGCGCCGCCGGCATGTTCGTCAGCGTCAACATCGCGGCCGTGCCCGACACCCTGCTCGAGGCCGAGTTCTTCGGCGTCGCGCCCGGCGCCTTCACCGGCGCCGACCGCAAGGCGCGCGAAGGCAAGTTCAAGCTGGCCGATGGCGGCACCCTGTTCCTCGACGAGATCGGCGACATGCCGCTCGGCCTGCAGGCCAAGCTGCTGCGCGCGCTGCAGGAGGGCGAGATCGAGCCCTTGGGCTCCAACAAGCTGGTCCCCTTCGATGCCCGGGTGATCGCCGCCACTTCGCGCGACCTGGCGGCGCTGGTGCGGGAAGGGCGCTTTCGCGAAGACCTCTACTACCGCCTCAATGTCTTGCCGGTGCGGGTGCCGCCGTTGCGCGAGCGGCGCGCCGACATTCCCGCGCTGGTCGAGACACTCGGCGAGGACATGGCGCTGCGCAGCGGCGAGGCACCGCCCGAACTCACGCCCGAAGCACTGGCCCTGCTCGCGGCCCAGCACTGGCGCGGCAACATCCGCGAACTGCGCAACGTGCTCGAGCAGGTGACCATGCGCAGCGACTCGCAGCGCATCGACGCCGCGCAGCTGGAGCGCATCCTGCGCGAGGCGGGCCAGGAGCAGATCGCGGCGGCCGAGCCGCTGCCGCGTGCGGCCGCCGATTCGGCCGAGGGCGTGGCGCTGCTGCGGCCGCTGGCCCAGCAGGTGGCGGAACTCGAACGCCGTGCGATCGCCGCCGCGATGGCCGCGACCGGCGGCAACAAGCTGGCGAGCTCGCGTCTCTTGGGCATCTCGCGCGCGACCCTCTACGAACGTCTGGAAAACCCTGAATAAAAAACATGCAATTGCCTGAAAAACGGACAACACAACTGTCCTGATTCCAGGCGATTCAGGGGTGATGCAAGGGAAAGTCCTTTGTTTTCAATGTGATGGAAGCTGGCATGAACTGTGCAATATTCAGCCATCACCTTCAGGAGACAAAGAATGCAACGTCGCTACCTCGTCGCGCTGGCCACCCTGGCTGCCGCTGGCGCCTTGACCGTCCCGGCCTGGGCCCAGTCCAACGAGATCAAGATCGCTCACGTCTACAGCAAGACCGGCCCGCTCGAGGCCTACGGCAAGCAGACCCAGACCGGCTTCATGATGGGCCTGGACTACGCGACCGGCGGCACCATGACCGTCAACGGCAAGAAGATCGTCGTGATCGAGAAGGACGACCAGGGCAAGCCCGACCTTGGCAAGTCGCTGCTGGCCGCGGCCTACGCCGACGACAAGGCCGCGCTCGCGGTCGGCCCGACCTCCTCGGGCGTGGCGCTGGCGATGCTGCCGGTGGCCGAGGAATACAAGAAGATCCTGCTGGTCGAGCCCGCCGTGGCCGATTCGATCACCGGCGACAAGTGGAACAAGTACATCTTCCGCACCGGCCGCAACAGCTCGCAGGACGCGATCAGCAACGCGGTGGCGATCGACAAGCCCGGCGTCACGGTCGCCACGCTGGCCCAGGACAACGCCTTCGGCCGCGACGGCGTGAAGGCTTTCGGCACCGCGCTGAAGAAGGCCAAGCTGGTCCATGAGGAATACCTGCCGCCGGCGACCACCGACTTCACGGCCGGCGCGCAGCGGTTGATCGACAAGCTCAAGGACCAGCCGGGCCGCAAGATCATCTGGATCGTCTGGGCCGGTGCCGGCAACCCGTTCAAGATCGTCGACCTCGACTTGAAGCGCTATGGCATCGAGATCGCGACCGGCGGCAACATCCTGCCGGCGATGGCGGCCTACAAGGCGCTGCCGGGCATGGAAGGCGCGGCCTACTACTACTTCGGAATTCCGAAGAACCCGGTCAACGAGGCCATGGTCGCGATGCACTACAAGGAATTCAAGACCCCGCCGGACTTCTTCACGGCCGGCGGCTTCTCGGCCGCGATGGCGGTGGTGACGGCGCTCAAGAAGACCGGCGGCGACACCAGCACCAACAAGCTGATCACCGCCATGGAAGGCATGAGCTTCGACACGCCCAAGGGCAAGATGACCTTCCGCAAGGAAGACCACCAGGCGATGCAGAGCATGTACCACTTCAAGATCAAGGTCGATCCGGCGTTCGCCTGGGGCGTGCCGGAGCTGGTGCATGAGATCAAGCCGGAAGAGATGGACATCCCCATAAAAAACAAGCGCTAAAAAAAGCTCGCCCCCAGGTTGCCCCGCACTTCGTGTCGGGGCGCCCACCCCCTACCGGGGGCAACACCAGAGGCCCGGCAGAGCCGGTTCCTCGGTGTTTCACCAACGGGCCTGGCTGCGCCGGCCGGGTTCAATTCATGCTCGAAACCAAAGATCTCACCATTCGCTTCGGCGGACACGTGGCGGTGAATGCTGTCTCGTGCGCGTTCGCGCCGGGCACGCTCACTGCGATCGTCGGTCCCAATGGGGCCGGCAAGACCACGTACTTCAACCTGATCTCGGGGCAGCTCAAGGCGTCCGCGGGGACGGTGTCGCTCGACGGGCAATTGCTGTCGGGGCTGCCGGCCTCGGCGCGCACGCATGCGGGGCTCGGGCGCGCCTTCCAGTTGACGAACCTGTTCCCGAACCTCACGGTGCTCGAGAACGTGCGGCTCGCGGTGCAGGCGACGCGCGAGGGCGCGCACCGGCGCGGCCTCAACCTCTGGAGCATCTGGAGCGACCATCGCGCGCTGACCGAGCGCGCCGACCGGATCCTGGCCGACGTGGCGCTCAAGACCAAGGAACACGCGACCGTCGCCAGCCTGCCGCACGGCGACCAGCGCAAGCTCGAAGTGGCGCTGCTGATGGCGCTCGAGCCCAAGGTCTTCATGTTCGACGAACCCACGGCGGGCATGAACGCGGCCGAGGCCCCCGTGATCCTCGACCTGATCCGCAAGTTGAAGCAGGACAAGAGCAAGACCATCCTGCTGGTCGAGCACAAGATGGACGTGGTGCGCGAACTCGCCGACCGCATCATCGTGCTGCACAACGGGCAACTGGTGGCCGACGGCGAGCCGGCGGAGGTCATCGCCTCGCCCATCGTTCAAGAGGCCTACCTGGGCGTCGCGAAGGAGGCGGCATGAGCACGAATCTGCTCGAGATGAAGGGCGTGCACACGCACATCGGCGCGTACCACATCCTGCACGGCGTCGACCTGGCCGTGCCGCGCGGCCAGCTCACGATGCTGCTCGGCCGCAACGGGGCCGGCAAGACCACCACGCTGCGCACGCTGATGGGCCTGTGGCATGCCTCGCAAGGCAGCGTGCGCTTCGGCGACAAGGACATCACCGCGCTGCACACGCCGCAGATCGCCGAGCTCGGCATCGCCTACGTGCCCGAGAACATGGGCATCTTCTCGGACCTCACGGTCAAGGAGAACATGCTGCTGGCCGCGCGCCGCGCCAAGAACGCCGAGCAGATGGACGATGCGCGGCTCAAGTGGATCTTCAAGCTCTTCCCCGCGGTCGAGAAGTTCTGGAACCACCCGGCGGGCAAGCTGTCGGGCGGACAGAAGCAGATGCTCGCGGTGTCGCGCGCGATCGTCGAGCCGCGCGAGCTGCTGGTCATCGACGAGCCCAGCAAGGGTCTGGCGCCGGCCATCATCAACAACATGATCGACGCCTTCGGCGAACTCAAGCGCAGCGGCGTGACGATCCTGCTGGTCGAGCAGAACATCAGCTTCGCGCAGCGGCTGGGCGACACGGTGGCCGTGATGGACAACGGCCGCGTGGTCCATAGCGGCCCCATGGCCGCCTTCTCGGCCGACGAACAATTGCAGCAATCCCTGCTGGGACTGGCGCTATGAAAAACCTGGACTTTGACTGGAAGCCGTTGCTGCTGGTGCCGGTGCTTGCATTGATCGCGTTGCCGCTCACGGGCTCGGCCTCGACCTGGCTCACGCTCACGGTCGCCGGCCTTGCAATGGGCATGATCATCTTCATCATCGCCTCGGGCCTGACGCTGATCTTCGGCCTGATGGACGTGCTCAACTTCGGCCACGGCGTGTTCATCGCGCTCGGCGCCTTCGTGGCCAGCAGCGTGCTCGGCCTGATGGGCGACTGGACCGGCTCGGGCGCGCTGTGGCGCAATCTCGTGGCCGTGTTCCCCGCGATGCTGGTCGCGATGGCGGTCGCCGGGGCGGTCGGCCTGGCCTTCGAGCGCTTCATCGTGCGGCCCGTGTACGGCCAGCACCTGAAGCAGATCCTCATCACGATGGGCGGCATGATCATCGGCGAGGAGCTGATCAAGGTCATCTGGGGCCCGGCGCAGATCCCGCTGCCGCTGCCCGAAGCCTTGCGCGGTTCGCTGCTCATCGGCGATGCCGCGATCAGCAAGTACCGCATCCTCGCGGTGGTGATCGGCGTCTTCGTCTTCGGCCTGCTGGCCTGGACGCTGGGCCGCACCAAGATCGGCCTCCTGATCCGCGCCGGCGTGCAGGACCGCGAGATGGTCGAGTCGCTCGGCTACCGCATCGGCCGCCTCTTTGTCGGCGTCTTCGTGGTCGGCAGTGCGCTCGCGGGCCTGGGCGGCGTGATGTGGGGCCTGTTCCAGCAGAACCTGATTCCGCAGATGGGCGCGCAGGTCAATGTGCTGATCTTCATCGTGATCATCATCGGCGGCCTGGGCTCGACCGCCGGCGCACTGATCGGCGCCTTGCTGGTCGGCCTGATGACCAACTACATCGGCTTCATCGTCCCGACGCTGACCCAGTTCGCGAGCATCTTCCTGATGGTGGCGGTGCTGCTGTGGCGTCCGCAGGGCGTGTACCCCGTGGCCAATCGTTGAAGAGAAACCCATGCTGTCCCGTCTTCTTTCCAACGACCTGCCGCGCAGCCGCCTGCTGGCGCTGCTGCTCGCGGCCCTGGTGCTGGCGCTGGCCTTCGCACCCTTCCTGTTCCCGGGCGTCAAGGCGCTCAGCGTCGCGGCCAAGATCCTGGTCTTCATCGTGCTGGTGGCGAGCTTCGACCTGCTGCTGGGCTATACCGGGATCGTGAGCTTCGCGCACACGATGTTCTTCGGCATCGGCGCCTACGGCATCGCGATCTCGGCCAGCCGCCTGGGCGCCAGCTGGGGCGCGGTAGCGGTCGGCCTCGGCGCCGCGCTCGCGGTCTCGCTGGTGCTGTCGCTCGCGATCGGACTGTTCTCGCTGCGCGTGAGGGCGATCTTCTTCGCGATGATCACGCTGGCGGTCGCCTCCGCCTTCCAGACGCTGGCTTCGCAGTTGTCGGACTTCACGGGAGGCGAGGACGGCCTGACCTTCAAGCTGCCGGAGCTGATCTCGTCGAGCTTCGAGTTCGCCGAGGAGCCCTTCCTCGGCGTCTCGCTCGACGGCCGGCTGCTGTGCTACTACCTGCTCTTCGTCGCCACGGTGCTGCTGGTTCTTGCGCTGCTGCGGATCGTGAACTCGCCCTTCGGCCGTGTGCTGCAGGCGATCCGCGAGAACGAGTTCCGCGCCGAGGCGATCGGCTACCGCGTGGTGGTCTATCGGACCACGGCCTCGGTGCTGTCGGCGCTGTTCGCGACGCTGGCCGGCGCGATGCTCGCGATCTGGCTGCGCTACAACGGGCCCGACACCTCGCTGAGCTTCGAGATCATGGTCGACGTGCTCCTGATCGTGGTGATCGGCGGCATGGGCACCATCTACGGCGCGGTGGTCGGGGCGGTGCTGTTCGTCATTGCACAGAGCTACCTGCAGGACCTGCTGCGCATTGCCAGCGAAGCGGCCAGCGGCCTCGGCTGGCTGTCGGCACTGCTGTCGCCCGACCGCTGGCTGCTGTGGCTGGGGGTGCTGTTCGTGCTCTCCGTCTATTACTTCCCGACCGGCATCGTCGGCCGTTTGCGCGCGAGGGCATTGAAGTGAAACACCCCCGAAGCGCCTTCGGCGCCTCCCCCTCAAGGGGGCGATACCAGCGGCCCGGCGAAGCCGGTTCCGCGGTATCCCTGGCATTTGGCTGCGCCGGTTTCATGTGTCGCGGGTTACGCGATCGCGTCGTGGAGCACTGAGATGAATCTTCCGAGCTCGAACTACCTGAAACTCGCCGGCCGCGAGGTCCATTGGCTCGACTGGGGCCCGCGCGACGGCCCGGTGGTGGTGGCCTGGCACGGCCTCGCGCGCACCTGCCGCGACATGGATGAACTCGCTTCGCATTTCGCCGAGCGTGGCTTTCGCGTGATCTGCCCCGACACCATCGGCCGCGGGCTGAGCCAGTGGAGCCCGGTGCCGGACGACGAGTACCAGCTGTCCTTCTACGGCCGGCTCGCGCTCGGGCTGTTCGATGAACTGAAGCTCACGCGCGTGCACTGGGTCGGGACCTCGATGGGGGGTGCCATCGGCATGGTGTCGGCCTCGGGCCTGCTCGAGCCGACGATGAAGCCGCGCATCGCGAGCCTGGTGCTCAACGACAACGCGCCGCAGATCGCGGCGGCCGCGATCGCGCGCATTCGCTCGTATGCGGGCCAGCCGCCGGCCTTCGACACCGTGGTCGAACTCGAGCAGTTCTTCCGCACGGTCTACAAGCCCTATGGCTGGCTCAGCGATGCCCAATGGCGGCGGCTCACCGAGACCTCGACCTGCCGGCTGCCCGACGGCCGCGTGACGCCGCACTACGACCCGGCGATGGTGCGGCAGTTCGAAGCCCATCCCGACGACTACCTGCTGTGGGCGCACTACGACGCCATCGAGGCGCCGATGCTGTGCCTGCGCGGCGCCGAATCCGACCTGGTGCTGCCGGACACGCTGGACGAGATGCGCCGGCGCGGCCCCGGTGCGGCGGGCCGCCTGCAGGTGATCGAGGTTCCGGGCTGCGGCCATGCGCCTGCGCTCAACGTGCCTGCCCATCTGGACCCGATCGAGGCCTTTGTCCGAGCTGCCGGCACGTGATCGAAGGTGGTCCGACAATCGGGCCGCCCACTCAACACGGAGTCCTCCTTCATGGCGCTATCTCTCTACGACATTTCCGTCCCGGTGTTCAGCCGCGGACTCGGCCAGCTCTCGCATGTGCTGGACAAGGGCCTCGCGCATGCGCAGGCCTCGGGCATCGATCCGGTCGAACTCGTCAATGCGCGGCTGGCGCCGGACATGTTCACGCTGGCGGGGCAGGTGCAGAGCGCGAGCGACGCCTCCAAGCTCGGTACGGCGCGGCTGGCCGGCATCACGGCGCCGAGCTTTCCCGATACCGAGACCACCTATGCCGAGCTGCAGGCGCGGGTCGCGAAGACCATCGAATTTCTCCAGGGCGTGGACCGCACGCTGATCGACGGCGCCGAGGCGCGCGAGATCACGATGAAGGTGCGCGGCAATGAATTGAAGTTCACGGCCGAGCGCTACCTGCTGCAGTTTGCGCTGCCGAACTTCTTCTTCCACGTCACCACGGCCTACGACGTGCTGCGGCACAGGGGCGTGGCGCTCAGCAAGCTCGACTACCTCGGGCGCTTTTGAGCGCGCTGCGCCGCAGAACTAAGGGTAAACACCAGGTCTGAGCCGCACCGCGCCAACGAATTCCAGTCCGGACTTCCTCCGAGGATTGCGAATGTATGGCTCGTTGCGCGGGCGGTGCCTGTGATCGATCTCGCCCTGGCGTTCTCGGCCGGCGTGCTGACGGTGGCGGCGCCTTGCGTGCTGCCCATGCTGCCGATCGTGCTGGGCGCATCGATCGATGCGCCGGATCGCGTGCGGCCGCTCTTCATCACGGCCGGATTCGTCGCGGCGTTCGCTGGCGTGACGGTGGCGTTCAGCCTCTTCTCGCAGGTGGCAGGGCTCTCGGCCGAGGCCTTGCGCCATGCGGCCATCGCAGGGCTGCTGCTGTTCGGCCTGGCCATGCTGTGGCGCAGGCCCTTTGATGCGCTGTGGCAGCGCACCGGCGGGTCCTTGCAGCGTCTCGGCGCGGTGCGCAGCGGGCGGCCTCTGGGCGGCCGCCTCGGCGGCTTGGTGCTCGGCCTCAGTCTGGGTGCGGTGTGGACGCCCTGCGCCGGCCCCGTGCTCGGCGCGGCGCTGACCCTGCTGGCCACGGCGCCCGACCCGCGACGCGCGATGTTGCTGCTGTGCTGCTATGCGCTGGGCGCGGGCCTGCCGATGGTCGGCATCGCCTACGGCGGCCAGTGGGCCGGCAGGCGAATCCGCTGGGTCGCCTCGCATCTCGCGCCAGTGCAGCGGGTGTTCGGCGCGCTCGTCGTGGGGGTTGCCGTCGCGATGTTCTTCCAGGTCGACGTGCTGCTCACGGCGCGGCTGTCGGGCTTTCTGCCTTCACTCTCGCAAGGACTCTGACCATGACCACGATCTCCAGGCGACAGTTCTCCACGACCGCGCTGGGCGCTGCGATCGGCATCGCCACCGCGCCCTGGCCGGTACGGGCCGCGCCTTCGCAACTGCTGCGCGACGAGGGCGCCGCGCCCGAGTTCGCCGGCATCGAGAAGTGGCTCAACTCGGCACCCCTGAGCATCCAGGGACTGGCCGGCAAGGCGGTGCTGGTCGACTTCTGGACCTACTCGTGCATCAACTGCATCAACACCTTGCCGCACGTGGTGCGCTGGCACGAGATGTACAGGGACCAGGGGCTGGTCGTGGTGGGCGTGCACACGCCCGAGTTCGCGTTCGAGAAATCGGCCTCGAACGTGGAAGCCGCGTTGCAGCGCTTCAACATCCGCTATCCGGTGGCCCAGGACAACCGCTATCTGACCTGGAAGGCCTACGGCAACCAGTACTGGCCCGCGTTCTACCTGGTCGGCAGGTCGGGCCG
The DNA here is from genome assembly GCF_056405555.1 of Variovorax sp. P1_G12. NCBI lineage: Bacteria > Pseudomonadati > Pseudomonadota > Betaproteobacteria > Burkholderiales > Comamonadaceae > Variovorax > Variovorax sp. P1_G12. The sequence continues at coordinate 244,362 of NZ_JBFUBW010000005.1, forward strand.
CGTGATGCGGAAACACTTCGGCGAGGGCGAATACGCCGAGATGGAGGCCGCGATCCAGGCCGTGCTGGCGCAGAAGCCGCAAGCTTGAGCTTGCGGGCCGGCCGCCGATGCGGCGCATGCGTTCGTCAGGCTTCCAACCGTTCGCGTGGCTGCGTGCCGCGCTGTCTTCATGCCGTCGGCGCTCGGGTCGGCCACCCCGCCAGATGGCGTTCGGCGATGTCGGCCAGCGCCGTGATCCACGCCGGGCTGTCGTTGAGGCAGGCGATGTAGCGGAATTCCTTGCCGCCCGCATGCAGGAAGGCGTCGCGGCCCTCCATCGCGATTTCCTCGAGCGTCTCCAGGCAGTCGGCCGGAAAGCCCGGGCACATCACGTCGACGCGCGCGACGCCCGCCGCGCCGAGTTCGCGCAGCGTCGGCTCGGTATAGGGATCGAGCCATTTGGCGCGGCCGAAGCGCGACTGGAAGGTCACGCGGTAGTGCGACGGCGCGAGCGCGAGCCGCTCGGCCAGCAGGCGCGCGGTGGCCAGGCACTGCGCCTGGTAGGGGTCGCCGAGCCGGATGTTGCGCTCCGGGATGCCGTGGAAGCTCATCACCAGCTGGTCGCCGCGGCCGTTCTGCTGCCAGTGGCGCTGCACGCTCTGCGCCAGTGCGTCGATGTAGAGCGGGTCGTCGTGGTAGTCGTTGACGAAGCGGAACTCCGGCAGCCGGCGCACGCGCGCGCTCCAGGCATTGACCGCGTCGATCACGCTCGCGGTGGTGGTGGCCGAGTACTGGGGGTAGGCCTGCAGCAGCAGCACGCGCGTCACGCCCTCGGCCTTGAATTCATCGAGCCGGGCGGCGATCGAGGGCTTGCCGTAGCGCATGGCATCGCGCGTCTGCAACCGATGGCCGCGCTCGCCGAGCCAGCCGGCCAGCAGCAGGGCCTGCTTGCGGGTCCAGACTTTGAGCGGGGAGCCTTCGGGCGTCCAGATGCTGGCGTACTTGGCGGCTGACTTGGCCGGACGCGTGCGCAGGATGATGCCGTGCAGGATCAGCGCCCACAGCAGGCGCGGAATCTCGACCACGCGCGGATCGCCGAGGAAGTCGGCGAGATAGGGGCGTACCGCCTTCGCCGTCGGTTCGTCGGGCGAGCCGAGGTTGCACCAGAGCACCGCGGTGCGTTCCTCGGCGATGTCTGGGGCGGGCGGTTCGTCTCTGAAGGGCATGCGATATTCTCTGTCATGGCCCACGCGACCCCCGATTCCCTGACCCTCGACGTCAAGCGCGTCGCCGCGATTTCGCTCGATCTGGACGACACCCTGTGGCCGATCTGGCCGACCATCGAACGCGCCGAACGCGTGCTGCACGAATGGCTGCTGCGCGAAGCGCCGAAGACGGCCGACCTGCTGCTGACCCCCGGCATGCTGCGCGAGCTGCGGGAGGCCACGGCCAAGGAGCGTTCGGATCTCGCGCACGACCTGAGCGCGCTGCGCCGCGAGTCGATCCGCGGGGCGCTGCGGCGCGCCGGCGAGGACCCGGCGCTGGCCGAGCCGGCCTTCGACGTCTTCTTTGCCGAGCGACAGCGCGTGACGCTCTATGACGACGCGCTGCCGGCGCTCAAGTGGCTCAGCGAACGCTATCCGCTGGTGGCGGTCTCCAACGGCAATGCCGACATCCATCGCACCGGCGTCGGACGCTGGTTTCGTACCGCCTTCAATGCGCAGGCCTTCGGCAGCGGCAAACCGCATGCGCCGATCTTCCACGCCGCCGCGGCGTCGGTCGGGCTGCTGCCCAGGGACATGCTGCATGTCGGCGACGATGCCGCGCTCGATGTGGTGGGCGCGCTCGATGCGGGCATGCAGGCGGCCTGGCTGGTACGCGAGGAGCGGCCCTGGGAGCACGGTGCCCGGCCGCAGCTGATCGTGCCGAACCTGCACGCCCTGTGCGTGGCGCTGAACACCACGCGAAACTGATCCGGGCGTTCTCTACCGGGGCCCGCCGATCGCGCGTGCCACGCCTTCGTTCACCGTGGACTGGAGGTTGAAGTTCTTGACCATCCCGAGCCCATTGCTGCTGGCGTCGATCACGGTCTGGTTCACGATGTGCTGGTTGTTCAGGGTGTTCTGGATCACGGTGCCCGAGGTGCCGGCCTGCTGCGGCTCGAAGAGGTTGCCCGGGCCGTTCTGGACCAGGTTCAGGGCGGCCATCTGCTTGCCGAGCTGTGCGGCCTGCGCGGCGTTCAGCGTGTTCAGCTGCCCGAAGTTCAACGTCGTCTGCGTCACCAGGCTGCCATTGATGTAGACCGCGCGCGAAATGCCGAAGGTCACCAGCAGGCCGTTGCCGGGATCGAAGCCGCCGCGCAGATTGTCCAGCCTGCTGTCGCCGACCGCCATCCAGGTCTCGGCGTGCCGCTCGATGGGATCGAGCGGTCCGGCCCAGGCGGATGCGCTCAAGGCGCCCGCGAGCACCGACAGGATCAGGGCCGATCGAAGCACCGGGGCGCGGCGGGGGCGCATCAGAAGTCTCCCGGGCCGAACTTGGGCATCGTGATGTCGGTCATGCCGTCGCGTGCAATGCCGGTGCTCACCGGTGCCCTCGGCGCCGCGCGCCAGTCCGCCGCGAGGTTGAAGCGGGCCGATTCCATGCGGTTGTGGATCACGAACAGCAGGCCGTTCTGCCACATCTGCTCGAAGGTCTTGCGCGGCATCGCGCGCGTCCCCAGGGCGGGGTCGCCCAACAGCACCCGGTCCTGCTGCACGCCCTTGATGACGACGAAGTGGTGATAGCCGTCGGTGTTGATCAGCACGATGGCCGGAATGCGGGCCTCGTTGAGCTTGTCCAGCGGCTGCTCGAAGCCATCGGCCTCGAAGCCCTGCGCCGCCAGGAAGCGTTTCATGTCGAGCAGCGAGAAGCCTTCGGTGTGGATCTTCTTCTGGTCGCCATGCTCGTACATCTGCTGGAACACCGTCTCCTCGGTCACCGGAAAACCGTAGTGGTGGGTGAGCAGCGTGGCCAGGGCCGCCGAACCGCAGCTGAAGTCGTACTTCTGAATCAGCGTGCGTCCCGTGCGCGCCTGCTTCAGGCTGGTCAATGGAAGCACGACGTCGCCCATGGCGATCGACGGCATGTAGGCGCCGTCGGCGGCGGCCAGGTCGGCCGTCGCCAACAACGCGATGCAGAGCAACAGGCGGCGCATGGTGGCTGCCCCTCAGTTCATCTGCAGATTGAGGATTGTCGCGTTCTGTATCAGCACATTCGCGCCGGAGTTCTGGATCACGGTCGGCAGCCCGCTCATGTTGGAGAACGAACCGGCACTGATGGTGTTGTCGCCCGTCGTGACGTTGCGCGCCGAGTTGCCAGCGGTGACGCCGTGCAGGGTCATGTCGTTGTTCACGACTTCGGCGCCGCCGCGGGTGTTGGCCAGCGTGTCCGCGTCGGCCGGCTGGGCGACGAAGGCCACGCCTCGGGCGACGGTGCCGGGTGCGTCGCGCGTCGACTGCGAAGTCTGCGCCGCCCCCGTCGCCGGCAGCAGGATCCCGAGGGCCATGCAAATGGGCCCGAAGCGGGTGATGAATGTCATGGCGTCTCCCTTTGGCCAGCGGTGATAGCGAGCCGATCGCCGCCATACGCCCGGTGACCCGGGCCGCACGGTGACGATCGGTCTCATGCTTCGATCAGCGTCCCACGGACAGGTTGGCCTGCACGTTCACGCTTTGCTGAACCATCGAGGCGATGCCGCTGTTCTGGTTCGCGACCATGATCCCCGCCGCCGTCTGGCCGACGCTGGTCATGGTGTTGGACATGTTGAACGTGCCGGCGTTGACCGTTGCCGTGCCGCCTGCGCCGCCCGTGCCACCGTTGCCGGTGCCGCCGGTTCCGCCGTTGCCGGTATTGGTTCCGCCGTTGCCCGCACCGCCTGAGCCGCCCGTGCCGCTACCGCCCGCGCCGCCGGCGCCTGCGGAGTTGCTGCCGTTGCTGGCGCTGCCGTTGGTGGCGCTGCCGACAGTGCTCGAGCCACCGGCACCGCCCGTGCCCGCGCCGCCGGTCTGGGTGCCGGTCGCGGTGCTGGTGGCCGCACCACCGCCGCCGCCCGCACCGCCCGCTCCACCGGCACCGGTGGCGCCGGTCGCGCCGCCTGCGCCTGCCGTGCTGCTCGAACTGGCTGTGCCGCCCGCGCCGCTCGCGCCACCCGCGCCTGCCGTGCCGCTCGAACCGGCTGTGCCGCCGTTGCCGCCTGCGCCGCCCGGGGAACCGGCCAGGCCGCCGTCGCCACCTGAACCGCCTGAGCCTGCCGACGTTCCACCGGAACTGCCGCCGCCGCCGCCGCCGCCGGTCCGGCCGCCCAGAGCCGCGGACAGACTTCCGCTGCTTCCGCCGCGTCCGCTGTCACCGCTCGAACCGCCGCGTCCACCGTCGCCGCCACTGGACGAGGCGCGTCCGCTGCCGGTCAGGCCTGCGGCGATGCCGCCGAGGCCGTTGCCGCCTTCACCTGCCGTGGAATCGCCGATCGTGGCGCTGCCATGCGTGATGGCGCCGTTGGATGCGCTGCCACCCACCGCGCCGACCGCACCGGTGCCCGTGGCGCCGTTGCCGCCCGTGCCCGAGCCATAGGCTGCGCCGCCCTTGCCCGTGCCGCCACGTCCGCCATAGCCGTTGCCGCCCGCGACAGAGCCATTGTTGGTGGCGTAGTTGCCGATGTTGGACACGCTGTTGCCGGACACATAGCCCTCCAGCTTGCTCACCGCTGTCGCCTTCGCTGTGTTGAAGGCGTTGGTGAAGTTCGCGGTGGATCCATTGTTGACGGCCGCAGAACGCTCGGCACTGGCCTCGGCAGCACCCGAGTTCTTGTTGGTGCTGTCGCTGGTACGTGAACTCGTGCGCGAGCTGGTACTCGTGCTTGTGCTGGTACTCGTGCTGGTGTTGTTGCCCGCCACGGTCCGTTGATGGGTGTCCTGATCCGTGTCATTGGCGAACACCGAACCACTGAAGCCGAAGGCTAGTGCAATGGCCGAAGCCAGAAGTGTCTTTTTCATGAACCCTCCAGAAAGTTGAACAAGCTTGGTAATGACGTGCGTTGCCGCAAATCGATGGGCCATGTGCAACTTCAATGCCAGCAAATTACGGCTTGTTTCGCGAAGCCTTGCGCTCAGAGGCGAAGGCCCGATTTGCAGGCGTTCCGCACGATGAACGCAGGTCGCTGAGAGCAGGTCTGCGCAGGCGAACCAGCACCTGCTTTGTCACACTCGCTTGACGGCCGTTCGATGTAGCGCCGCGGCTGCGCGTCGAGGGGCCGACACCCCTTGCATCGACTCCGGCCTCCCGCAAGTCGCCCATTCCGTCTCACGCACGTGACAGTCGAAGTCGTGGAAGCAAGGCCTCGCTCAGGGCCTGCTCCCGACGCCGTGAGGCCAGGCTTGACGGAACGCGCCGCGCGCACAGCGCGGAGCCGCGGGACAGAAGCGCAACAGTTCTGAGACACCCCCGAAAATTGCTACAAGATGCTTACCTTTGATTGCAACTTGTAGCTTGGTGTGCTTGTTCTTTACGCTTAGGCTGCTGCGTGAAACGCTCCCACGAAGAAGCCAAAGAGAGAGGGAACACCTATGGAGACCTTCGGTCCGCACAGGGCGCTGGCATTGCTGGCCTGTTCGACACTGGCGTGGTCGGGTGCGACGGCTCAGGCGCAGAGTGCTTCTTCGAGTCGAAATGCCAACAAGCGCATGGAGGCACTCCAGCAGCAGGTCCAGGAGCAGGGCCGACAGATCGACGCGCTGAAGCAACAGTCCGACCAACAAGAAGCCCGCTACCGCGAACTGCAGGAACGGCTCGCGACCCAGGAGGCACGCGGCGCACCAAGCCCGGCAGGCACGCAGACTGCAAACAAGAAGGCGGCGGCGGAAGGCGAAGGCCCCGACTCCGGCTCGAGGCCGGTGCAGGTGGGTGTCGCGCCAGGCGACGAGAGTCCGCAGCCGCCGCAATACGCACAGCTGTTCGACGAGCCCGGCGTCCTCACGCCCAAGGGCAAGTTTGTCTTCGAGCCTTCGATGTTCTACGGCTATTCGTCGAGCAACCGCGTCGCATTGGTGGGCTACACGGTGATCCCGGCGCTGCTGATCGGCCTGGTCGATGTGCGGGAGTTCAAGCGCAACACCTTCATCGGCACGCTGACCGGACGCTGGGGCGCCACCAACCGGCTCGAGTTCGAAGCCAAGCTGCCCTATGTCGCGCGCTCGGACTCCACTATCAGCCGCGAGATATTCACCGGTTCGGCCTTCGACAACGTCTTCAACACCAAGGGCAACGGCGTCGGCGATGCCGAGTTCGCGGCCCGCTACCAGATCACCGATGGCAAGGACGGCAACCCCTATGTGATCGGTGGCCTGCGCTTCAAGTCCAAGACCGGCACGGATCCGTTCGAGGTCGCCACCGATTGCGTGACGCGCTGCATCGGCAACGCCACGGGCACCGGTCTGCCGCTGGACCTGGCGACCGGCTCGGGCTTCTATTCGCTGCAGCCGGGCATCACCTGGTTGCTGCCTTCCGACCCCGCGGTGTTCTTCGGCGGCTTCAACTTCACCTACAACTTCTCCCGCAGCGGAGTCAGCCGCTTGGTGCTGAACGGCGAAAGAGAGTTCATCGGCGACGTGAAGCCCGGCAATGTGTGGGGCCTGAATTTCGGCATGGGCCTGTCGATCAACGACCGTTCGTCGTTCAGCCTTGGCATGGAGATGTACTCGATCGGTCCGACCGAGCAGAACGGCCAGCGCGTGCTGGGCTCGGTGCGCACCCAGCTCGGCTCGTTGCTGCTCGGCTACTCGTACCGCTACAGCCCGAAGACCACCCTCAACGTGACCGTGGGCGCGGGATTGACGCGCGACACGCCCGACCTGCAGCTGACGGTCCGGGTGCCCATGTCGTTCTAGCCACAGCACAGGTGATCTCGCCATGCAGCAGCCAGGGAGCATTCTTTGCGTGACGCTCGGCGGCCAATCCAGCCGGGTGGCGGAGCAATTGCTCGCGAGGGGCTGGAACCTCAGTCCCGTTATGGACCTGGTGGCCGCGGGGCGGCTGCAGGCGCATCGTCATTTCACGCTCGGGCTGCTGGTGGTCGGCGCGGAAGCGAGCGTGACCGAGGCTGCGATGGAGGCTTGCGTCGCGGCCTCCCCAGGGGCTGAATGGGTGGCTGTCTGCGAGGCCCAGGCGCTCGAATCGCCGGCCTTTCGCGAGCTCGTCCTGGGGCACTTCTTCGATCACATGCTGCTGCCGCTCGACCTCCGCGAACTGGAGATGATCCTCGGCCACGCGTCGCAGCGGGCCATCCTGCGGCATCGCAACGAGGCCGAGCGCCGGTCCGCGGTGGACGCACTCGGCATGGTCGGGCAGGGGCCCGCGATCACGCGGCTGCGCGAGCAGATCCGCAAGGTCGCGGCGACCGAGGCGCCGGTTCTGATCGGCGGCGAAAGCGGCAGCGGCAAGGAGCTGGCCGCGCGCGCCATCCACCAGTGCTCGCAGCGTTCGGGCGGGCCGTTCGTCGCCGTCAATTGCGGCGCCATATCGCCGACCTTGATCCAGTCCGAACTGTTCGGCCACGAGCGGGGTGCCTTCACCGGCGCCTCGTCGGAACGACGCGGGCTGATCGAGGCGGCCAACGGCGGCACCATCTTCCTCGACGAGATCGGTGACCTGCCGCTTGAACTGCAGACCAATCTGCTGCGTTTCCTGCAGGAGAAGACGATCAGCCGCGTGGGCGGCGTGCGCAACCTGCATGTCGACGTGCGGGTGGTGGCCGCATCCCACGTGGACCTGGCCGAAGCCGTGGCGGTGGGGCAGTTCCGGGAAGACCTGTTCTACCGGCTCAACGTGCTGTCGATCGACGTCGAGCCGCTGCGCAGGCGGATGGAGGACGTGCCGATCCTGGCCGAATACTTCTTCCAGCTCTGCGTCGCCAAGAGCCACACCCGCGTGCGCGGATTCAGCCGACAGGCGCTGGCCGCGATGCTCGCGCACGGCTGGCCCGGCAACGTCCGCGAGTTGTTCAACCGGGTGCAGCGCGCGGTCGTCATGACCGACCGTCGCCTGATCGGGCCGACGGACCTGGGCCTCGAAGCGATCGAGAACGCCGTCGGCACGGGGCTGGATGCCGCGCGCACGACGGCCGAGCGCGACGTCATCTGCCTCACGCTGACCCGGGTCGGCCGTAACGTCACGCATGCCGCGCGCGAACTCGGCGTGTCGCGCATGACCTTGTACCGGTTGATGGACAAGCATGGCATCGCGCTGGAGTCGGAGTCGCGTCCTCAGGCGGCGCCTTCGTGGCCGGCCGCGACGCCGCCGATCCGCATGGCGCCAGCGATCCGGGACGCCGACCCGGTCGACGAAATGCTCAAGAAGACCGCGGCTGCCGGCTACCGATCCGACTGGACCGGCGCCGGCAAGCCGGCGAGCCGGGCCTAGGCCGGCCCTCGGCCGGCCCTAAATCGCCCGCGCGGCGGCGATCGCGCTGCGCACGGCGCCTTCGAGCGTGGCCGGATAGGCGCCCTCGACATAGTCGCCGCAGGCGATCAGGCCCTGTGCGACCTGCTGCGGCGGTCGACTCAGCCCCGGCGTGCAGGCGAAGGTGGCGCGCCGCTCGACCACCGTCAGCACAGGTTGCAGTGCGGCCAGGCCGAGCTGCGCGTGGGCCTGTGCCAACACCTGCCGCTGCAGCGTCTCGCGATCGGCGATGCTGGCGCTGACCACGAAGGCCAGCAGGCCATGCGGGCCGCCGAGCTGGCCGCGGTCGAAGACGAACTGCGCCGGCGCTTCCGGCCGGCTGCGCAGCGCCAGCACCGGCGCCGGCAGCGCTGCATCGCCGTGCAGGTAGATCGTGGCGATGGCTTCATGCTGCAGGGCATTGGCCGAGTCGGCCCAGCGCGGAGCCTCATCGGCGACCAGCCGAGCGGCCTCCCATGGCGCGCAGGCCAGCACCACGCCATCGAACGGCTGGCCGTCGACCCGCCAGCCGGCGCCTTCGCGCGCCAGGGTGCGCACCCGCCAGCCCGCTTCGGTCCGGGCCCCGCGCTGCCTGAGCCATCGATCGGCGGCATCCGGGAACAGCGCGCCGAGGTCGAGCCGCGGCAGCAACAGCGCCGACCCGCCCGGCGCCTTGAACAGTGCGTCGTCGAGCACCCGCAGGAACACCTGGCCACTGGCTTCGGCCGGCGGCGTGTTGAGGGCCGACAGGCACAGCGGCTCGGTGAGTTCGGCCTGCACGCGCGGCGTCAGGGTGGCGCACAGGCCGGCGACCGTCTCGGCCTCGGCGCAGGCGAAGCCCTGCCGCTGCCAGCACATCGCTGTCCGCAGCAGCGACAGCTTGTCCCGCCACGACCAGCCACGCGCGCCCAGCACGCCGGCCAGCACGTCGAGCGGCGCCAGGCGCCGCGTCGCCTGGTCGAGCCAGCGCGGCAACTGCGGCAGCGACAGGCCGCCGCCATCGGGAAAACGCAGCGCCAGCGGGATGCGCTGCAGCGCCGGGCCTTCCTCGATGCCGACCCGCGCCATCATCGCCAGCGTCTCGGTGTAGGCGCCGATCAGGATGTGCTGGCCGTTGTCGAGCATCACCTGCTCTCCATCGGGCAGCGTGGCGGGCACGGCGCGCGCGCGCCCACCCCATTGGCGGGCAGCCTCGAAGACACTGACCTGATGCCCGGCCAGCGTCGCCTCGACCGCGCAGGCCATGCCGGCCCACCCACCGCCGACCACGGCAAGGGTCATGGCTCGCCCCCAGGTTGCCCGCACTTCGTGTCGGGCGCCCACCCCCTACCGGGGGCAACACCAGTGGCCCGGCAAAGCCGGTTCCACGGTGTTTCACCAACGGGCCTGGCTGCGCCGGCCGGGTCAAAAGCAGGCGCTGAGTTTTGTCTTTCGGCTGCGCGTAGCGCGCCCGTTCGTGGGCAGTCGCGGAACCGGCTTTGCCGGGCCGCTGACTGCGCCCCCGGTAGGGGGTGGGCGGCTACACGAAGTGAGCCAACCTGGGGGCGAGTCACAGCCTTCCGAGCGCCTGCACGCGCCACGCCAGCCACAGCTTGCGCACCGGCGTCAGGCTCACACGCTGGTCGAGCACCTTGAAGTCGTCGCGCGCGATCTCCTCGAGCAGGGTTCGGTAGATGCTGGCCATCATCAGCCCGGGTTTCTGCGTCCGCCGGTCGGCTGTCGGCAGCAGCGAGAGGGCTTCGTCATAGGCACGCAGCGCTCTCTCGGCCTGGAACTTCATCAGCGCCACGAAGCGCTCGGAGTGCACCCGGTTCAGGATCTCGTGCGCCTTGACGTCGAACTGCTGCAACTCGTTGACCGGCAGGTAGATGCGACCGCGCCGCGCATCCTCGCCGACGTCGCGGATGATGTTGGTCAGTTGCAGCGCGAGGCCCAGCTTGTGCGCGTAGTCGGTGGTCTGCGGATCGGTCTGGCCGAAGATCCGCGCCGCGCCTTCGCCCACCACGCCGGCCACCAGATGGCAATAGCGGCGCAGCGCCGGGAAGTCGAGATAGCGGGTCTGGTCGAGGTCCATCTGGCAGCCCTCGATCACTTGCTGCAACTGCCGTTCCTCGATGCCGTAGGCGGCCGCATGCGGCATCAGCGCCTGCGTCGCCGGATGGTGCGGCTGGCCGGCGAAGGCCTGGGCCACTTCGGTGCGCCACCAGGCGAGCTTGGTCGCCGCCACGCCCGGGTCGCTGACCTCGTCGACCACGTCGTCGATCTCGCGGCAGAAGGCATAGAAGGCGGTGATGGCCGCGCGGCGCGGCTTCGGGAGAAACAGGAATGCGTAATAGAAACTGCTGCCCGATGCAGCGGCCTTGTCCTGGACGTACTGCTCGGGGGTCATCGTGCGGGCCTCTTCATGCGGCTGATTGTCTCCGCATCCGCAGGGCCCGCCAGGCGAGCCGCGGCGCGTCGGCGCGGCCGATGGTCGGGCGTTGCGAAAAACTGTCGCAGCCCTGGGCCTCGATCTTGTCGAGGATGCGGCTGCCGCCCTGGACCACGAAGCGCAGTTCCCAGCCGGCGCGACCGGGCAGGCGATGCACGAGCGGCGCGCCTTCGTGCATCAGCGCACGCGCCCAGGCGACCTGGCTCGCGACCAAGGCGATCGCCTGGCCGGGCGGCGCCGCCCGCCCGAGCGGTACGAAGGTCTCGAAATCGCCTGTGGCGAGCCCGTGGGCGCGGCAGTCCTCCTGCGGCAGGTAGCGCCGGCCGCGCGGCAGATCGACGCTCAGGTCCTGCCAGAAATTGATCAGTTGCAGCGCACTGCAGATGGCGTCGCTCTGGGCCAGCGAGCGGGCATCGTCGACGCCGTACAGGTGAAGCAGCAAGCGCCCCACCGGGTTGGCCGAGCGGCGGCAGTAGTCCAGCAATTCCGCGCGATCGGCATAGCCGGCGCGGTCGCGGGTTTTCGCAATGTCCTGCCTGAAGGCGGACAGCAGGTCGGCGAGCAGGTTTTCCGGCAGCGCGAAATCGCGCATCGAACCGGCGAGCGGCCCGAACACCTCGGGCCAGCGGGCCGAGGGCGCGGCACCGCGGGCGGCCGCCGAAAGATCGGCGCGGAAGGCCTGCAGGGCGTCGAGCCGGGCCGCCGGATGGGCGTCGCCCTCGTCGGCGATGTCGTCCGCGGTGCGCGCGAAAGCATAGATGGCCGCGATGGGCGGCCGCAGCCGGGGAGGGCACAACCAGGAGGCGACGGGGAAGTTCTCGTAGTGCGTCGGCGCGGCTGCGAGCAGGGGGGGAGATGTGGATGGCACGCGGCCGATTGTCCCGCAGGCTACGATCGCAGCGCCAACGGGCCCGCCACCATGAACACACCGACTCAGAAGCCGAATCCCTCCGACCCCGCGGCGCATCGAGCGGGCGGGCCGCTGCTGATGGTCGCCGCCCTCGGCGTGGTCTTCGGCGACATCGGCACCTCGCCGCTCTATGCCTTCAAGGAAACCCTGAACCCGGAGCACGGCGTGCCGTTCACGCCCGACGCGGTGCTGGGGCTGTTGTCGCTGATCTTCTGGGGGCTGATGTTCGTCGTGACGCTGAAATACGTGGTGTTCGTGCTGCGCGCCGATCACGACGGCGAAGGCGGCATCCTCGCGCTGCAGGCGCTGGCCGGCAACGCGGTGTCCGATCCGCCGGCCCGGCGCTGGGTCGTGCATGTGATCGGCCTGCTGGGCCTGGTGGGTGCCGCCACTTTCTATGGCGACAGCCTGATCACGCCGGCCATCTCCGTCCTGTCGGCCGTCGAGGGCCTCGAAGTCCAGGCGCCGGGATTGCAGCCGTTCGTGATTCCGATCACGGTCGCGATCCTGCTCGCGTTCTTCGCGGTCCAGCGCAAGGGCACCGGCGTGGTCGGCAAGATCTTCGGGCCGGTGATGCTGCTGTGGTTCGTCCTGATCGCATTGGCGGGGCTGTGGCAGGTGCTGCAGCAGCCCCAGGTGCTGGCGGCGCTCGACCCGCGCCGCGCGCTCGGCTTCCTGGTGGTCCACCGCGCCCAGTCGCTGGGGGTGCTGGGCGCGGTCTTCCTGGCTTTCACGGGGGGCGAAGCGCTCTATGCCGACATGGGTCATTTCGGCGCCGGGCCGATCCGGCTGGCCTGGCTCTTCATCGCCTTGCCAGGGCTGGTCCTGAACTATTTCGGCCAGGGCGCGCTGGTGCTGGCGAATCCGGCCGCCATCGACAACCCCTTTTTCAGGCTCTTTCCGTCCTGGGCCGTGGTGCCGATGGTGGTGCTGGCCGCGATGGCCACCGTGATCGCTTCGCAGGCGGTGATCTCGGGCGCCTTCTCGATCACGGCGCAAGCCATGCGCATGGGCTATCTGCCGCGCATGCGGATCATCCAGACCTCCGGCGAAACCATCGGCCAGATCTACGTGCCGACCATCAACTGGCTGCTGATGGTCGGTGTGCTTCTGCTGGTGCTGGGGTTCCAAAGCTCGAGCGCCCTGTCTGCGGCCTATGGGATCGCGGTCTCGATCACGATGGTGACGACCACGCTGCTGACCGGTGTGGTCGCCTGGCGGCTCTGGCGCTGGAACCGGGCGGCCGTGGTGGCCGGGGTGCTGGTCTTCGCGGTGGTCGATCTCACGTTCGTGGTGGCGAACAGCCTGAAGGTCATGCAGGGCGGCTGGCTCACGCTGGCGGTGGCGGTGGCGGTGATGCTGCTGTTCACGACCTGGGGCAAGGGCCGGCGGCTCGGACTGGCGGCGGCGGAGGCCGAGCGCCTGCCGCTGGTACCTTTCGTCCAGTCGCTCGAGACCCACATGCCGCACCGGGTCCGGGGCACCGCCGTGTTCCTCAACGCAGATGCCGAGTCGGTGCCGCATGCGCTGCTGCACAACCTCAAGCACAACCAGGTGCTGCACGAACAGGTGATCGTGCTCCGGGTGCTGGCCTGCAACACCCCGCGCATCGATGCGCGCCAGCGGATCGAGGCCGAGTCGCTCGGCAGCGGCGTGTGGGTCGTCACCGCGCGCCACGGCTACATGGAGCGGGCCGACGTGCCCGAATTCATCCGCATCCTGGCCTACCAGCGGGGCCTGGCCTGCGAGTCGATGACGACCTCGTACTTCGTCTCGCGGGCCGCGATCGTCGACCTGCCGGGCATGAACCCGTTGCGCCGCGCCCTGTTCAGCTGGCTGCAGCGCAACGCGGGCCGGGCCTCCGACTACTTCGAGTTGCCGGGCAATCGGCTCGTGGAGATGGGCCAGCGGGGGTAGGTGGCCCCCCACGCTCCCTCACTTCGTGTGGTCGCTGCCCCCCCGAGGGGGGCGCAGGCCGCCTTGGGGCGGCCCGGCGCCGGCCTGGGTGGCCCCCACGCGCTCTCACTTCGTGGGGTTGCCGCGCGTCGAGAAGACCGCCGTGCGCCTTCTCGTAGCCGCGATGCCGGCGCTGTTTTCGTTTGACATCGATTCGTGTTTACCCTAGATTACTAACCGGCCGGTCATTAATGACCCCGTCTTCCTTCAAGGGTGCTCCATGACCGCGTCGTCCTTCATTTCCCTTCGTGGCCGTGCCTGGCTGTTGCTGGGCGCTCTCGTACTGGCCGGCTGCTCGCGTCCGCCCGCGGCCGAAGAACCGCTGCGTTCGGTCAAGGTCATCCAGGTCGGCGCCAGCACCTACGACACCGAGCCCGAGTTCTCGGCCGAGGTGAAGGCCAGGGTCGAGTCCCGGCTCGGCTTCCGCGTCGCCGGCAAGATCGCTCGCCGCCAGGCCGAACTCGGCCAGCACGTGCAGGCCGGCCAGGTGCTGGCGCAGCTCGATCCGCAGGACTTCCGCCTGGCCGCCGAGGGGGCGAGGGCGCAGCATGCCGCGGCCCTGACCAATCGCGACCTGGCGCTGGCGGATCTCAAGCGCTATCGCGAGCTGCGCGAGCAGAACTTCATCAGCGGCGCCGACCTGGAGCGCCGCGAGAGCACCTACAAGGCCGCCCAGGCGCAACTCGAGCAGGCCCAGGCGCAACTGTCCGCGCAAGGCAACCAGGCCAGCTACACCTCGCTGGTGGCCGACGTGCCAGGCATCGTCACCGCGATCGAGGCCGAGCCGGGGCAGGTGGTCGCCGCCGGCGCGCCGGTGGTGCGCATCGCGCAGGACGGCGCGCGCGATGTCGTCTTCGCGGTGCCCGAAGACCGCGCGGGCCTGATCAAGCCGGGGTCGGCGGTCACGGTGCGCGGCTGGTCCGGAGGCGGCGAATTCGAGGGCAAGGTGCGCGAGGTCGCGGCCAGCGCCGATGCGGTCACGCGCACCTATTCGGTCAAGGTGGCGATCGATGCCGCCACCGCGCCGGCGCTCGGCGCGACGGTCTACGCGCGGCCGAAGGCGCTGTCGCACAGCGGCGCGCCCGTGCTCAAGCTGCCGACCAGCGCCCTGCGCCAGGAAGGCAGCGGCACCGCGGTCTGGGTGCTCGACCCTGCCAGCTTGACGGTGCGCTTGCAGCCGGTGCAGATCGCGACCGCCGACGGCAACGAGGCGGTGATCGCTTCCGGCCTGGCGCCGGGCATGCTGGTGGTGGCGGCCGGCGTGCATGTGCTGTCGCCGGGGCAGAAGGTGTCGATCTACCGCGACAAGTCGGCGGCTGCGCAGGCGTCGGTGCGCCCGGCCGTGGCCGCGCGCTGAGGACGCCGCCATGACGTCGCAGCAGAACGCCGAACCCGGCAAGGCCGGCTTCAACCTCTCGAAATGGGCCCTCGAACACGCGGCGCTCACGCGCTACCTGATGCTGGTGCTGATGCTGCTGGGCTTCGCGTCCTACTTCCAGCTCGGCCAGGACGAGGACCCGCCCTTCACCTTCCGGGCGATGGTGGTGCGCACCTACTGGCCGGGCGCCACTGCCCAGCAGGTGGCCGAGCAGGTGACCGACAAGCTCGAGCGCACGCTGCAGGAGGCGCCCTACGCCGACAAGATCCGCAGCTACTCCAAGCCCGGCGAGTCGCAGATCATTTTCGAGATCAAGGACTCCTCCAAGCCCGGCGAGGTGGCGAACGTCTGGTACACGGTGCGCAAGAAGATCGCCGACATGCGCTCGACCCTGCCGGCCGGCGTGCAGGGGCCGTTCTTCAACGATGACTTCGGCGACGTCTACGGCGTCATCTATGCGCTCGAAAGCGACGGCTTCAGCTACGCCGAGCTCAAGACCTTCGCCGACGACGTGCGCCAGCGGCTCTTGCGCGTCAAGGACGTGGCCAAGGTCGAGCAGTTCGGCGTCCAGGACGAGAAGATCTTCATCGAAGTGTCGCAAAAGCGCATCGCGCAGCTGGGCCTGGACTTCAATGCCGTACTGGCCCAGATCGGTTCGCAGAACGCGGTCGAGAGCGCCGGCACCATCCAGGCGCCGCAGGACGTGGTGCAGGTGCGCGTGGCCGGCCAGTTCACCAGCGTCGAGCAACTGCGCGCGATGCCGATTCGCGGCAGCTCCGGCAGCCAGCTGCGCCTGGGCGACATCGCGGAGATCCGCCGCGCCTATGTCGATCCGCCGGCGATCAAGGTACGCCACCAGGGCCGCGAGGTGATCGCGCTGGGCGTCTCGATGGCCAAGGGCGGCGACATCATCGCGCTCGGCAAGGCCTTGCGCGCGGCCACCGGCGAAATCGACAAGCGGCTGCCGCTCGGCGTCAAGCTGGTGCAGGTGCAGGACCAGCCGGTGTCGGTCGCCAGCTCGGTCAACGAATTCGTCAGCGTGCTGATCGAGGCCGTGGCGATCGTGCTGGCGGTCAGCTTCATCGCCCTCGGGCTGCACAAGGGCGGGCGCTTCGGCTGGCACGTGGACATCCGTCCCGGGCTGGTGGTGGCGATCACGATCCCGCTGGTGCTGGCCGTGACCTTCCTGGCGATGAACTACCTGGGCATCGGGCTGCACAAGATATCGCTGGGCTCGCTGATCATCGCGCTCGGCCTGCTGGTGGACGACGCGATCATCGCGGTCGAGATGATGGTGCGCAAGATGGAGGAGGGCTACGACAAGGTGCGCGCCGCCACCTTCGCCTACGACGTCACGGCCAAGCCGATGCTCACCGGGACGCTGATCACCGCAGCCGGCTTCCTGCCGATCGGGCTGGCGAAATCGGTCACCGGCGAATACACCTACGCGATCTTCGCGGTCACCGTGATCGCGCTGGTGCTGAGCTGGTTTGTCTCGGTCTACTTCGTGCCCTACCTCGGCACGCTGCTGCTCAAGGTCAAGCCTCACGACCCCGACGCGCCGCCGCACGAGCTCTTCGACACCCCCTTCTACAACGCCTTCCGCAAGTCGGTGAACTGGTGCGTGGAGCACCGATGGCTGACCATCGGCGCCACGGTGCTGATGTTCGCGCTCGGCATCGTCGGCATGGGCCGCGTGCAGCAGCAGTTCTTTCCGGATTCGAGCCGGCCCGAGATCCTGGTCGAGCTGTGGTTCCCCGAGGGCACCTCCTTCGCCGCCAACGAGGACGTCGTGAAACGGGTCGAACAGCGCCTGCAGCAGGAAGAGGGCATCTCGACCGTCACGAGCTGGATCGGCTCCGGCGTGCCGCGCTTCTACCTGCCGCTGGACCAGGTGTTCCCGCAGACCAACGTGGCGCAGCTGATCCTGCTGTCCAAGGATCTCAAGATCCGCGAGAGGCTGCGCCTGCGTCTGCCGGCCGTGCTGGCAGAGGAATTTCCCGAGGCCCGGGGCCGCGTCAAGCTGCTGCCCAACGGCCCGCCGGTGCCGTACCCGGTGCAGTTCCGCGTCGTCGGCGCCGACCCCGCGCAGCTGCGGGTGCACGCCGACGAGGTCAAGGCGCTGATGCGCGAGAACGCCCACATGCGCGGCGTCAACGACAACTGGAACGAATCGGTCAAGGTGATCCGGCTCGAGGTCGACCAGGACAAGGCGCGGGCGCTGGGCGTCACCAGCCAGGCCATCGCCCAGGCCTCGCGCACCATGTTCAGCGGCACCACGGTCGGCCAGTTCCGCGAGAACGACCTCTTGATCGACATCGTGCTGCGCCAGTCGCCGGACGAGCGCGAGGCGATCTCGGACATCGGCAACGCCTACCTGCCCACCAGTTCGGGCCGCTCGATCCCGCTGACCCAGATCGCCAGGCCGGTGTTCACCTGGGAGCCGGGCGTGATGTGGCGCTGGAACCGCGACTACGCGATCACGGTGCAGGGCGACATCGTCGAAGGCCTGCAAGGTGCGACCGTCACCAGCGAACTGCTGCCGAAGCTGCGCGAACTCGAGGCCAGGTGGCTTGCGGCCGGGCAGGGCGGCTACCGCATCGAGGTGGCGGGTGCGGTGGAAGAAAGCAGCAAGGGTTCGGCCTCGATCGTGGCCGGCGTGCCGATCATGCTGTTCCTGGTGTTCACGCTGCTGATGCTCCAGCTCCACAGCTTCAGCCGCTCGCTGCTGGTCTTCATCACGGGGCCGCTCGGCATCGTCGGCGTGGCCGGCGCGCTGCTGGTCTCGAACCGGCCCTTCGGATTCGTCGCGCTGCTGGGCGTGATCGCGCTGATGGGCATGATCCAGCGCAACGCGGTGATCCTGATCGACCAGATCGAGAGCGACCGCGCCGCCGGCGTGCCGGCCTGGGACGCGATCGTCGAATCGGCGGTGCGGCGCCTGCGGCCCATCGTGCTGACCGCGGCGGCCGCGGTGCTGGCGATGATCCCGCTGTCGCGCAGCGTCTTCTGGGGCCCGATGGCGGTGGCGATCATGGGCGGCCTGATCGTCGCCACGGTGCTGACCCTGCTGGCGCTGCCGGCGATGTACGCGGCCTGCTTCGGCGTCAAGCGCGAGACGGGCGAGGCGCCAGGAACGGTTCCGGTTAGCGTTTAAAATACGCGGTTGACCGATTTCAGGCGGATGGAGCGAAGGCCCCATCCGCCGCAATTTACCGAAGGCAGGGCGCGAAGCGCGCCAGGCCATCCTCGGCAAGCACCTGAAAAACTGATAACTGGAACTGCGCGGGTGGCGAAATTGGTAGACGCACCAGGTTTAGGTCCTGACGTTCGCAAGAACGTGCCGGTTCGAGTCCGGCCCCGCGCACCAGCAAAAAAGACCCCTCAAAAGGAAGACTGAAATGACCGTGAACGTTGAAACCCTCGAGAAGCTCGAACGCAAGATCACGCTGACCTTGCCGGTCGGCACCATCCAGTCCGAGGTCGATTCGCGCCTCAAGAAGCTGGCCCGCACCGTGAAGATGGACGGTTTCCGTCCCGGCAAGGTGCCGATGAACGTGGTCGCCCAGCGCTACGGCTACTCGGTCCACTACGAGGTCATGAACGACAAGGTCGGCGAGGCCTTCTCGCAGGCCGCCAACGAGGCCAAGCTGCGGGTGGCCGGCCAGCCGCGCATCACCGAGAAGGAAGAGTCGCCCGAAGGCCAGCTGGCTTTCGACGCGGTCTTCGAGGTGTTCCCGGACGTCAAGATCAACGACCTGTCGGGCGCCGAAGTCGAGAAGATCGACGCCGAAGTCGGTGACGACGCCATCGACAAGACCCTCGATATCCTGCGCAAGCAGCGCCGCACCTTCGCCCAGCGCGCGCAAGACGCCGCGGTGGCCGACGGCGACCGCGTCACGGTCGACTTCGAGGGCAAGATCGACGGCGAGACCTTCCAGGGCGGCAAAGCAGAGGACTTCCAGTTCATCGTCGGCGAAGGCCAGATGCTCAAGGAGTTCGAGGACGCCGTGCGCGGCCTGAAGTCCGGCGACAGCCGCACCTTCCCGCTGTCGTTCCCGGCCGACTACCACGGCAAGGACGTGGCCGGCAAGCAGGCCGACTTCATGGTCACCGTGAAGAAGATCGAGGCTTCGCACCTGCCCGAAATCAACGAACAGCTGGCCAAGTCGCTCGGCATCGCCGACGCCACGGTCGAGGGCCTGCGCGCCGACATCAAGCGCAACCTCGAGCGCGAGGTCAAGTTCCGCCTGCTGGCGCGCAACAAGAACGCCGTGATGGACGCCCTGATCGCCAACGCCGAACTCGACCTGCCGAAGTCCAGCGTCCAGGCCGAAGTCGACCGCATGATCGAAGGTGCCCGCGCCGAGCTCAAGCAGCGCGGCATCAAGGACGCCGACAAGGCGCCGATCCCCGACGACGTGTTCCGTCCCCAGGCCGAGCGCCGCGTGCGCCTGGGCCTGGTGGTGGCCGAGCTGGTGCGCGCCAACAACCTGCAAGCCAAGCCGGAGCAGATCAAGGCCCACATCGACGAACTCGCCGCCAGCTACGAAAAGCCGGCCGACGTGGTGCGCTGGTATTTCAGCGACAACCGCCGCCTGGCGGAGGTCGAGGCGGTGGTGATCGAGAACAATGTCACGGATTTCGTGCTCGGCAAGGCCAAGGTCAATGCCAAGTCGGTGTCCTTCGACGAACTGATGGCCCAGCAGGGCTGATCCCTCCGGGCTCCGCGGCCATGGGGCTTGTGCTTTGTGGCACGAGCCCCATTTCGTCTGGGTACGGTACAAAACCCCTCTGGAGAGCAAACATGAGCGCACAGGACATTCAAGGCCTCGGCATGGTTCCGATGGTCATCGAGCAATCGGGCCGCGGCGAGCGTTCCTACGACATCTATTCGCGCCTGCTCAAGGAGCGCGTGATCTTCCTGGTCGGCGAAGTCAACGACCAGACCGCCAACCTGGTGGTGGCGCAGCTGCTGTTCCTCGAGAGCGAGAATCCCGACAAGGACATTTCGTTCTACATCAATTCCCCGGGCGGCAGCGTCAGCGCCGGCATGGCGATCTACGACACCATGCAGTTCATCAAGCCCGACGTGTCGACCCTGTGCATCGGCTTCGCGGCCAGCATGGGCGCCTTCCTGCTGGCGGCCGGCGAGAAGGGCAAGCGTTTCTCGCTGCCCAACTCGAAGATCATGATCCACCAGGTGCTCGGCGGCGCCCGCGGCCAGGCCACGGACATCGAGATCCACGCCCGCGACATCCTCAAGACGCGCGAGCAGATGAACCGCATCCTGGCCGAGCGCACCGGCCAGTCGTTCGAAAAGATTGCCCGCGACACCGAGCGCGACTACTTCCTGACGGCCGACGAATCGAAGGAGTACGGCCTGATCGACCAGGTCATCTCCAAGCGCAGCTGAAAGGCGCGCGCTGAGGCGAGCGCGCAACAACGGCGTTTTCCTGTGGGAAAGCGCCGTTTTTCTTCAGGCCAGCGATGGGCTTGTGGGCTTTCATCTTCGCTATCATTGTTAAACCCCTGTTACGAGGCATCTGCCCATGGCCGAGAAAAAAGGCTCCTCCAGCGAAAAAACGCTCTACTGCTCGTTCTGCGGGAAGAGTCAGCACGAGGTCAAGAAGCTGATTGCCGGACCGTCGGTCTTCATCTGCGACGAGTGCATCGACCTCTGCAACGAGATCATTCGCGACGAATTGCCGACGGGCGATGACGCGCGCGAGGCGCGCAACGACCTGCCGACCCCGCTGGAGATCAAGTCCAACCTCGACAATTACGTGATCGGCCAGGAGCCGGCCAAGCGGATGCTGTCGGTGGCGGTCTACAACCACTACAAGCGGCTGCGCCACAAGGAAAAGTCCAAGGGCGACGACGTCGAGCTCAGCAAGAGCAACATTCTCCTGATCGGCCCGACCGGTTCGGGCAAGACCCTGCTGGCGCAGACCTTGGCGCGCATGCTCGACGTGCCGTTCGTGATGGCCGACGCCACCACGTTGACCGAGGCCGGGTACGTCGGCGAGGACGTCGAGAACATCATCCAGAAGCTGCTGCAGAGCTGCAACTACGAGGTCGAGCGGGCCCAGCGCGGCATCGTCTACATCGACGAGATCGACAAGATCTCGCGCAAGTCGGACAACCCCTCGATCACCCGCGACGTCTCGGGCGAGGGCGTGCAGCAGGCGCTGCTGAAGCTGATCGAAGGCACCATGGCCAGCGTGCCGCCCCAGGGCGGGCGCAAGCACCCGAACCAGGACTTCCTGCAGATCGACACCACCAACATCCTGTTCATCTGCGGCGGCGCCTTCGCCGGGCTCGAAAAGGTGATCGAGAACCGCACCGAGGCCTCCGGCATCGGTTTCGGCGCCTCGGTCAAGAGCAAGAAGCAGCGCAGCGTCACCGAGGTGTTCCGCGAGGTCGAACCCGAGGACCTGATCAAGTTCGGGTTGATCCCTGAGCTGGTCGGGCGGATGCCGGTGGTCGCTTCGCTGGCCGAACTGAGCGAAGACGCCCTGGTGCAGATCCTGACCGAACCCAAGAATGCGGTGGTCAAGCAGTTCACCAAGCTGCTGCAGATGGAAGGCGTCGACCTCGAGATCCGTCCGGCGGCGCTCAAGGCCATTGCCCGCAAGGCCCTGGCGCGCAAGACCGGCGCGCGCGGCCTGCGCTCGATCCTCGAGCAGTCGCTGATCGACACCATGTTCGAGCTGCCGAACGCCACCAATGTCGACAAGGTGGTGGTCGAGGAGTCGACCATCGACGAGAACAAGCCACCGCTGCTGGTCTATCGCGAGGCCGCCAAAAAGGCCTGAATGCAGCTGCACCGGACGCGCCCTTCCCGCCAGGCGTCCGGCGTCTTCGACGAAGACCGTGCCCGCCCACTTGAAAAGTGCGCGCGGCCGACCATCTTTCCATGATCAAGTAAAGGATTTCCATGTCCGGTCATACCCCCCTGCCTGCTTCCGAGCTCGACCTGCCGCTGTTGCCGCTGCGCGACGTGGTCGTGTTCCCTCACATGGTGATTCCGCTTTTCGTCGGCCGGCCCAAGAGCATCAAGGCGCTTGAGTTGGCGATGGAAGCCGAGCGCCGCATCATGCTGGTGGCGCAGAAGGCCGCCGCCAAGGACGAGCCCTCGGTCGAGGACATGTTCGAGGTCGGCTGCATCTCGACCATCCTGCAGATGCTGAAGCTGCCCGACGGCACGGTGAAAGTGCTGGTCGAGGGCCAGCAACGCGCCCGCGTGAACCGCATCGACGACGGCGAGACCCATTTCTCGGCCAACGTGACGCCGGTCGAGGCGGCCGAGGCGGCGGCCCAGAAGGGCACCGAGGTCGAGGCGCTGCGCCGTGCCGTGATGCAGCAGTTCGACCAGTACGTGAAGCTCAACAAGAAGATCCCGCCCGAGATACTGACCTCGATCTCGAGCATCGACGATCCGGGCCGGCTGGCCGACACCATCGCGGCGCACCTGCCGCTCAAGCTCGACAACAAGCAGGCGGTGCTCGACCTGGACGACATCAAGGCCCGGCTCGAGAACCTGTTCGGCCAGCTCGAGCGCGAGGTCGACATCCTCAACGTCGACAAGAAGATCCGCGGCCGCGTGAAGCGCCAGATGGAAAAGAACCAGCGCGACTTCTACCTGAACGAGCAGGTCAAGGCGATCCAGAAGGAGCTCGGCGAGGGCGAGGAGGGCGCGGACATCGAGGAGATCGAGAAGAAGATCAAGCTCGCCAAGATGCCCAAGGACGCGCTCAAGAAGGCCGAGAGCGAGCTCAAGAAGCTCAAGCTGATGTCGCCGATGTCGGCCGAGGCCACCGTGGTGCGCAACTACATCGACGTGCTGATCGGCCTGCCCTGGAGCAAGAAGACCAAGATCAAGCACGACCTCGCGAACGCCGAAGCGGTGCTCAACGAGGATCACTACGGCCTCGAGAAGGTCAAGGACCGCATCCTGGAATATCTCGCGGTGCAGCAGCGCGTCGACAAGGTCAAGGCGCCGATCCTGTGCCTGGTCGGCCCTCCGGGCGTCGGCAAGACCTCGCTCGGGCAGTCGATCGCGAAGGCGACCGGCCGCAAGTACACCCGCATGGCGCTGGGCGGCATGCGTGACGAGGCCGAGATCCGCGGTCATCGCCGCACCTACATCGGCGCACTGCCGGGCAAGGTGCTGCAGAGCCTGAACAAGGTCGGCACGCGCAACCCGCTGTTCCTGCTCGACGAGATCGACAAGCTGGGCACCGACTTCCGCGGCGACCCGTCGAGCGCGCTGCTCGAGGTGCTCGACCCCGAGCAGAACCACACTTTCGGCGACCACTACGTCGAGGTCGACTTCGACCTCTCCGACGTGATGTTCGTCGCCACCTCGAACTCGATGAACATCCCGCCGGCCCTGCTGGACCGGATGGAAGTGATCCGCCTGGCGGGCTACACCGAGGACGAGAAGACCCACATCGCGCTGAAGTACCTGCTGCCCAAGCAGATGAAGAACAACGGCGTGAAGGAAGAAGAGCTGCTGATCAACGAGGAAGCGGTGCGCGACATCGTGCGCTACTACACCCGTGAGGCCGGCGTGCGCTCGCTCGAGCGCGAGCTCTCGAAGATCTGCCGCAAGGTGGTCAAGGGCCTGCTGCTGAAGAAGATGGAGCCCAAGGTGCTGGTCACCGGCGCGAACCTCAACGACTTCCTCGGCGTGCGCAAGTACAGCTTCGGCCTGGCCGAGAAGCAGAGCCAGGTCGGCCAGGTGGTGGGCCTCGCGTGGACCGAGGTCGGCGGCGACCTGCTCACGATCGAGGCGGTGACCATGCCCGGCAAGGGCGTGATCAGCCGCACCGGATCGCTCGGCGACGTGATGAAGGAATCGGTGGAAGCGGCGCGCACCGTGGTGCGCAGCCGTGCCCGCCGGCTCGGCATCAAGGATGAAGTGTTCGAGAAGCGCGACATCCACATCCACGTGCCCGATGGTGCGACGCCCAAGGACGGCCCGAGCGCAGGCGCGGCGATGACCACCGCCTTCGTCTCGGCGCTGACCGGCATCCCGGTGCGCGGCGACGTCGCCATGACCGGCGAGATCACGCTGCGCGGCGAGGTCACGGCGATCGGCGGCCTGAAGGAAAAACTGCTGGCGGCGTTGCGCGGCGGCATCAAGACGGTGCTGATTCCGGAAGAGAACGCCAAGGACCTGCAGGACATCCCGGAGAACGTGAAGAACGGCCTCGAGATCGTGCCCGTGAAGTGGATCGACAAGGTGCTCGAGATCGCCCTGGAGAAGATGCCGACGCCGTTGTCCGACGAGGAGGTTGCCGCCTCTGCGGCTGCGGTGGCCGAACTGGCCAAGCAGCGCGCAGCGACGCCGGTGGAAGGTTCAGTGAAGCATTGAGCTTCGAGAGTTGCGGGGCCTCGAAAAATTGCTATATAATTCGAGGCTCGAAACGCGGGAATAGCTCAGTTGGTAGAGCGCAACCTTGCCAAGGTTGAGGTCGAGAGTTCGAGACTCTTTTCCCGCTCCAGTTTTAAGAAAAGGGAAGCTTCAAGCTTCCCTTTTTTTCGAGTCCAAGAAGAATTAGTAAAGCGTGGCGCGATAGCAAAGCGGTTATGCAACGGATTGCAAATCCGTCTAGCCCGGTTCGACTCCGGGTCGCGCCTCCACCGACATCGATACCGAAAATGCAGCCCCGCCAACCCACGTTGCCGGGGCTGTATTCGTTTGCGGTATCGTCGTTGTCCGACCGGAAGCCCGGATGGTGAAATTGGTAGACACATCGGACTTAAAATCCGCCGCTTCCTGAATAAGGGGCATACCGGTTCGACCCCGGTTCCGGGCACCACCACACTACAAGGGAGCAAGACATGCCTCGCTACAACGCTCCGTTCGAAATCCATGTGCACGGCGATGTGCCGCTGCGTTCCGACGTGAGCTTCGAGCAGATCCAGGAAGCGCTCGCCCCGCTCTGGAAATACGCCGGCGCCAAGTCGCTGGCCGATGGCGCCACCAGCGTCTACGAAGAAGAGCCCGGCATCCGCTTCGAGCAGAAGGAGCACATGCTCCAGATCTGCTGGACCGTGGCCGGCGACGAGGACTTCCGCCAGGCGCTCGACGAGATGTGCATGGCCCTCAACGAGTTGTCCGAGCAGGGCGCGGCGCTCGAGGTCACCTTCTACGACACCGACTTCGACGAGGAAGAGGGCGACCCCGACGAGGAGTCGCGCGACGACTTCCTGATGCTCTTCGTCGGTCCGAATCCGGCGGCGATCATGCAAGTTCAGCGCGACCTGCTGGTCGAGGACGTGGTGAACCTGATGGAACGCCATTTCGACGGCGCCGAGCTCGGCGGCGTGGTGGCCGAGATCGACAAGCTCTTCGGCGACCGCTTCGACGCGCTGGTGAACTCGCTCGAGATCGGCAAGCGCCCGCGCGGCGGCACCGGCGGTCCCGGCAGCGGCGGCCACGGCGGCGGCCGCCGTCCGCGCCACCTGCACTAGGCCTGTTCACAGGCCCACGCGTTCCTGACGCGGGGCGGCCACGCCGCTCCGCTATGCTCGGCGACCTTCCTTTCACGGAGTCCTCGCTTGGCCCTGTTTCCCCAATCCGCCCTCCAGCCCGGCGTGCGCAAGCGCGAAGTGTTCGGCTGGGCGATGTACGACTTCGCCAATTCGGGCTACACCACGGTGGTCATCACCGCCGTGTTCGCCGCCTATTTCGTCGGCGGCATCGCCCAGGGCGCGCCCTGGGGCGCCTTCGCCTGGACCGTGGCGCTCAGCATCTCGTACGCGATCGTGATGGTCACGATGCCCGCGATCGGCGCCTGGGCCGACCTGCACGCGGCCAAGAAGCGGGTGCTGGTCACCGTGACCCTGGCCTGCGTGGCGGGCACCGCGGCGCTGGCCCTGACGCCGCGCCTGACGGGGCCCTACGCCGTGGCGCTCGCGATGGCGCTGGTGATCGTCTCCAACGCCTTCTATTCCTACGGCGAGTCGCTCACCGGCGCCTTCCTGCCGGAACTCGCCACCGCCGAGGGCATGGGCAAGGTCAGCGGCTGGGGCTGGGCCTTCGGCTACCTCGGCGGCATGCTGGCGCTGGGCCTGTGCCTGGCCTATGTGCTCTCGGCCCAGGCGCGCGGACTGCCGGCCGCGCATTTCGTGCCGGTCACGATGCTGATCACGGCAGCGATCTATGGCGCGGCGGCCTGCGTCACCTTCGCGCTGCTGCCCGAGCGCGCGCTGCCGCAGCAGCGCGGCCCCGACCAGAGCGCCTGGCTGCAGCTGCGCGACACCTTCCGGGAGGCCCGCGCCTATCGCGACTTCATGTGGCTGCTGGCCTGCACCGTCTGCTACCAGGGGGGCGTGGCGGTGGCGATCACGCTGGCGGCGATCTACGCCGAGCAGGTGATCGGCTTCGTGCCCAGCGAGACGATGGTGCTGATCTTCGTGCTCAATATCGCGGCGGCGCTCGGCGCCTTCGGCTTCGGCTACCTGCAGGACCGGATCGGCCATCGGCGCTCGCTGGCGGGCACGCTGGTCGCCTGGATCGCGGTCTGCCTGATCGCCGCCTCGGTGAGCACCAAGGGCGGCTTCTGGTGGGCCGCCGCGATCGCCGGCCTGGCCATGGGGTCCAGCCAGTCGGCCGGGCGCGCCATGACCGGCATCCTGGCGCCGCCGCGCCAACTGGCCGAGTTCTTCGGTCTCTGGACCTTCGCCACCCGGCTCGCGAGCATCGTGGGGCCGCTGAGCTACGGCGCGATCACCTGGGCGACCGGCGGCAACCAGCGGATCGCAATCCTCTCGACGGCGGTGCTTTTCATCGGGGGGCTGCTGCTTCTGCTGCCGATCGACATGCGGCGCGGGCGGGAAGCGGCGCTGCGGGCCTGAGCTTCGCGTGCGCCTGAGGCCAGGCCGGCGCCGGACCGCCAGGGCGGCGAAGTCCGCGCTTCGCACGGACGGGCGGCCTGCAGCGTCCCTCTCGGGGGGCAGCGACCACACGCAGTGAGGGAGCGTGGGGGCTCAATCCATCGGCGCGGCGCCCTTGGCCAGGCGGTAGCGCGTGCCGTCGTAGCGCAGCACGCGTGACTTGAAGGTCTGCCGCTGCGCCTGCGTGACGCATTCGTCTCCCAGCGGGCTCGAGCGGCTTTCGGAGCGGGCCTGGTGCAGGAGCAGGTCGGCATAGCCGCCGGTGCTGCTACGGGCCACGGAGAGGCTGCCGCGCACGGTCTCGAAGCTGCCGGTGCAACTGGTGTCCCATTCGCCTTGCTCGAGCACGAGTTCAAGCCCGTCGAGCACTTTCGCGAGCTTCGGCCCCTGGGGCACATAGAGCGACAGGCTCTCGTTCGAATAGGGATTGGCGCGCGAGGAGCCCTGGCGCAGGATGCGCAGCCCGAAGGCGCGCGCGTCGGGCGCCAGCGCATAGCGCGTGCCGTCGACTCGGATCTCGCCGATGCGCACCGCGTCCTCGGTCAGCACGTCTTCCTCGAACAGCCGGCTCACGACCTTGGCGCGCTCGGTGTTGCCGTTGTCGGCCTGCTGGACCACGAGCACGTCGAGATCGAACTGGCGGGGGCCGGGCTCTGTCGACGGGCGCGGCAGAGGCAGCACGACGATGAAGCGGCCCGGGACGCCGCGCCACGGTTCGCAAACGGCGCGTTCGTGGTCGAGCGTGCGCTTCGGATGCAGCTTGGCATGCATGCGCTCCGCCAGGCCGGTGTCGCAGGCTGCCTGGGAGGCGATGCCGAAGCTGCCCAGCAGCCCGCCAAGAAGCAGCGCGCGGCGCAGGCGGCGCATCAGGCGGGCGCCGCGAGCCAGCGGGCGGCCGCGGCGTTCAGCGATTCGGGGGCGCCGCTGCTCAGCAGGCACAGGTCGCCGATGCCTTCGGTGCGCTGCGTGCCGGCCTGGGCAAGCAAGCGCAGCGTCTGCTGCGCCACTGGGGCGCCGGTATCGATGAAGCGGACCGCTTCCCCGGTGTGGCGGCGCAATTCGTCGGCGATGAAGGGGTAGTGGGTGCAGCCCAGTACCAGCGTGTCGAGCTGGCCGTCGCCGCGGCCGAAGCGCCCTGCGGCGGCCGAATACTGTTCGCACAGCGCCGAGATCCGCGCCGCGTCGGAGCGCTCGATGGCGCCGGCCAGGCCGTCGCAGGCCACGATGCTGAAGGTGGCCTGTCCGGCCAGCGAGGCGAGCAGCGTCTGGAACTTGCGGCTCTCGACGGTCACGCGGGTCGCCAGCACCGCGATGTGCCCGGTTCGGCTCAGCGCCACCGCGGGCTTGAGTGCGGGCTCGACGCCGACCACGGGCAGCGCCGGGTGGTCGGCGCGCAGCCGGTGGATCGCGGCCGCGGTGGCGGTGTTGCAGGCCACCACCAGCGCCTTGATCCGGTGCGCATCGAGCAGGTGGCGCGCCACGGTGGCACTGCGTTCGGCAACGAAGGCGTCGCCGCGCTCGCCGTAAGGCGCATGGGCGGTGTCGGCGAAGTAGACGAAGCGCTCGCGCGGCAAGGCCTCGCGCAGCGCGTTGAGGACGCTCAGGCCCCCGACGCCGCTGTCGAACACGCCGATCGGATCGTCGGCATGCACGGGCCCGTCGACGCGCGCCAGGCTCAAACCGGTTCCAGCGTGATGGTCTTGAACTCGCCGCTGGCGATGCGCTTCTGCCATTCGGCCGGGCCCGTGATGTGGGCGCTGGTGCCGCCGGCATCGACTGCCACCGTGACCGGCATGTCGACCACGTCGAACTCGTAGATGGCTTCCATGCCGAGGTCCGCGAAGCCGACCACACGGGCCGTCTTGATGGCCTTGCTCACCAGGTAGGCGGCGCCGCCGACCGCCATCAGGTAGGCGCTCTGGTGCTTCTTGATGGCCTCGATCGCGACCGGGCCGCGCTCGGCCTTGCCGATCATCGCGATCAGGCCGGTCTGGGCCAGCATCATCTCGGTGAAGCCGTCCATGCGGGTGGCGGTGGTCGGGCCGGCGGGGCCGACGGCCTCGTTGCCGACCGGGTCGACCGGGCCGACGTAATAGATGACGCGGTTGGTGAAGTCCACCGGCAGCTTCTCGCCCGTGGCCAGCATGTCGGAGATGCGCTTGTGGGCGGCATCGCGGCCGGTCAGCATCTTGCCGTTGAGCAGCAGCGTGTCGCCGGGCTTCCAGCTGGCGACTTCGGCCGGCGTGAGCTGGTCGAGGTCGACCCGCTTGCTCTTGTTGTAGTCGGGCTGCCAGTCGATCTTCGGCCAGAGGTCGAGCGAGGGCGCCTCGAGGTAGACCGGGCCCGAGCCGTCGAGCACGAAGTGCGCGTGGCGGGTCGCGGCGCAGTTCGGGATCATCGCCACCGGCTTGCTGGCCGCGTGCGTGGGGTACATCTGGATCTTGACGTCGAGCACGGTGGAGAGGCCGCCCAGGCCTTGCGCGCCGATGCCCAGCGCGTTGACCTTCTCGTACAGCTCGATGCGCAGCGCCTCGACCTTGGTCAGCTCGGCGCCCGAGGCCTTCTTGGCCTGCAGCTCGTGCATGTCGAGGTCGTCCATCAGGCTTTGCTTGGCCATCAGCGCGGCCTTCTCGGCGGTGCCGCCGATGCCGATGCCCAGCATGCCCGGCGGGCACCAGCCGGCGCCCATGGTCGGCACGGTCTTGAGCACCCAGTCGACGATGCTGTCGCCCGGGTTCAGCATCGCGAGCTTGCTCTTGTTCTCGCTGCCGCCGCCCTTGGCCGCGACGGTCACTTCGACCGTGTTGCCGGGGACGATCTCGGTGAAGATCACGGCCGGCGTGTTGTCCTTGGTGTTCTTGCGGTCGAACTGCGGGTCGGCCACGACCGAGGCGCGCAGCGTGTTGTCGGGGTGGTTGTAGCCGCGGCGCACGCCTTCGTTGATGGCGTCGTCCAGGCTGCCCGTGAAGCCGCCCCAGCGCACGTCCATGCCCACCTTCAGGAACACGTTGACGATGCCGGTGTCCTGGCAGATCGGGCGGTGGCCGGTCGCGCTCATCTTGCTGTTGGTCAGGATCTGCGCCATCGCGTCCTTGGCCGCCGGGCTCTGCTCGCGCTCGTAGGCGCGGGCCAGGTGGGCGATGTAGTCAGCCGGGTGGTAGTAGCTGATGTATTGCAGCGCGGCGGAAACCGACTCGATCAGGTCGGCTTGCTGAATGGTGGTCATGGTGGGGAAACGTTCTTGTGAGTGGGGGGACGCCCCGCGATTATCTCAGCCGGTAAAAACCCGCGGGCGCCTCACCTCGCCGCGGCCCGCGCCTCCTGGATCCAGCCGTCGAACAGCGTCTGGTGGACCCGGATCCAGCCGTCGACATGGCGCTCGACGTCCCGCTGGGTGTTGGCGCCCTGGCTCATGCGCAGGTTCTGGGCGTTGATGTCGGCGATCGGCAGCTTCATGGTCTCGAACAGGCGGCCGGCCGCAGGATTCTTCGCGACGAAGTCCTTGTTGGCGACGATCTGCTGCCGGTTGGCCAGGAAGCCGTAGTTTCTGCCGTTGGGGAGCCGGGTGTCGACGCTGTCGCCCTGCGAGGACGAGAACGGCACCTGCAGCCAGACCACGTCCGTGCCCGGCCGCAGCACGGCGCTGACCCAATAGGGCGTCCAGGTGTAGTAGAGGATCGGCTGGCCTTGCTTGAAGCGCGCGATGGTATCGGCCATCAGCGCCGCGTAGCTGCCTTGCCTGTGGGTCACGCTGTCGCGCAGCTGGTAGGCCGCGAGGTGGTTCTCGATCGCCAGTTCGCAGCCCCAGCCGGGGTTGCAGCCGGTCAGGTCCGCCTTGCCGTCGCCGTCGGTGTCGAACAGCTTCGCAATCGCCGGGTCCTTCAACTGGTCGATGCTGGTGATGCCGTACTGGTCGGCCGTTTTCCGGTCGATCAGGTAGCCCTGGACCGCACCGTCCGCATAGACCCCCTGGCGAAACAGACGGGCATCGCCGCCGCTGTTCCTGTAGAAGTCGGCGTGCAGCAGGTTCCAGTGGTTGGCCATGAAGGTGGCGTCCCCGTTGGCGATCGCCAGGTGCTCGGTGGCGGGTTCGAGGTCCTTCATCGGTTCGACCGCGTAGCCGAGCTTCTCCAGGGCCCTGGACACCAGCAGCGTCTGGAACATCTCTTCCGCCAGCGAGCTCTTGAGCGGCTGAACCGTGACGCCCTTGCCCGGCAGATCAGTGTTGGCGCGGGCCTGGGTGGCGAGGCCGAGGGCCAGCAGGCCGATGGCCAGCAGGCTGCGTGCGACGGGGCGGGTTCTTCTCATGCGTTGGATTCCTTCGAAGGTCATGGCCAGGCCCTTCACTGCACTTGCGTGGACAAGGCCGCAACGGGGTCGTTCTCGCCGCGCGACGGGCGCACCAGGCGATGCAGCAGGCGCAGCGCGAGGCCGGCCGGGCCGGTCTGCCACCAGCGGCGCGCGCTGCTGCGGCGCGACCGGCCCATGGCCTGGGTCAGGCGGTCGAGCGTGATGGCCAGCAGCACGATGCCCAGGCCGCCGACGGTCGCCAGGCCCATGTCGAGCCGGCCGATGCCGCGCAGCACCATCTGGCCCAGCCCGCCGACGGCGATCATCGAGGCGATCACCACCATCGACAGCGAGAGCATCAGCGCCTGGTTGATGCCCGCCATGATGGAGGGCATGGCCAGCGGCAACTGCACCTTCACGAGCATCTGCCAGGGCGATGCCCCGTAGGCGCGGGCGGCCTCGATCAGGTCCGGCCGCACCTGGCGCAGGCCCAGGTTGGTCAGGCGCACCAGCGGCGCCAGCGCGAAGATGATGGTCACGATCACGCCCGGCACGTTGCCGATGCCGAACAGCATCACCACCGGCACCAGGTAGACGAAGGCGGGCGTGGTCTGCATCGCATCGAGCACCGGGCGCATCAGGCGCTGGGCCCGGTCGCTGCTGGCCAGCAGCACGCCCATCGGCAGGCCGACACCCAAGCAGAACACCAGCGAGGTCAGCACCAGCGACAGCGTGACCATCGCTTCGGACCAGATGCCGAGCAGCGCCACCAGCAGCAGCGACACGGCGGTGCCGATGGCGAGCTTGCGGCCGGCGAACTGCCAGGCCAGCAGGCCGATCAGCGCGATCATGGCCAGTGCCGGGAGACCGTTGAGAAGGCCCTGCACCCAGGTCAGCGTGCCGTCGATGGGCAGCCGCACGGTCTGGAAAAAGGGGCGGAAGTGCTCGACCACCCAGCCGAGCCCCTGATTGATCCAGGACTCGACGGGCATGGAGCCATCCCAGAGGCGTTGCAGCTGGAAGCCGCCGGCCGCGGGATCGGCCGAACCGGCCAGTTGCCGGGCCGCGTCGATCGGGGCCGGTGCATCGAGCCAGTTGCTGGTCGCCGACGCATCGGGCGTCGCGGAGACGCTGGCCCAGGGGTCGATGGATGTCTGCGGCGGCAGCGACGGCGGCGACGCCACGGCGTCATTCAACGGGGCGAGTTCGGAAGGAAGTGCGGTGTCGTTCATCAAGAGGTCCTTCGGGGTCAGAGCGTTTCGGCGATGGCGACGGCAGTCGCGGGCTCCATCGGCGGCGTGTCGCGGTCGAGGAACTTCAGCAGCGTGGTCTTGCTGATGGCCCCGCAGAAGCGGCCGTCGCCGGCCACCACCGGCACGGCGCACGGCGCCTGTGCCACTTGCCCGAACAGGCCGGCCACGGGCGCATCCGCCGCGATCGGCGGCAGCGCATCCAGGAACGCGTGCTGCAGGCCCAGCGGGCCCGAATGCCCGTCGAGGGCCGCGCGCAGCGTGTCGGCCGACACCGTGCCCAGGTAGCGCTTGCCGGCGCTCACCACGTAGGCGTGGTCGCGGTCCTGGTCCTCGAGCAGCTTGAGCGCCGCGCGTGCGCCGCGGTCGGCGTGCTCCGAGACCACGGTGAGCGACTTGCGCGCGATGTCCGCGGCCTTGAAGACCGCCGCGGCATCGACGCCGCGCACGAAGCTGCGCACGTAGTCGTCGGCCGGGCTGCGCAGGATCTCGTCCGGCGTGCCGACCTGGATCACGTGGCCGTCCTTCATGATGGCGATGCGGTCGCCGATGCGCATGGCCTCGTCGAGGTCGTGGGAGATGAAGACGATGGTGCGGCGCTGGGCCTGCTGGAGGCGCAGCAGCTCCGACTGCATCTCGGTCCGGATGATCGGGTCGAGCGCCGAGAAGGCTTCGTCCATCAGCAGGATGGACGGATCCGAGGCCAGCGCGCGCGCCAGGCCCACGCGCTGCTGCATGCCGCCCGAGAGTTCGTCGGGGTAACTGTCGCCCCAGCCGGCGAGCCCCACCTGCGCCAGCGCCTGGTCGGCCTGGTCGAGGCGTTCCTTCTTGCCGGTGCCGGCGAGCTCGAGGCCGAAGGCGGTGTTCTCGCGCACCGTCATGTGCGGCATCAGGGCGAAGGACTGGAACACCATGCTGATGTCCTTGCGGCGCAGCGCGCGCAGTTTCGCGTCGGAATGCTCGTTGATGTCCGCGCCGTCGATCACGATGCGGCCGGCGGTCGGCTCGATCAGCCGGTTGAGCAGCCGCACCAGCGTCGACTTGCCCGAGCCCGAGAGGCCCATGATGACGAAGATCTCGCCAGCCTGGATCTCGAAGGTGGCGTCGAACACGCCGATCGACTGGCCGGTGCGCGCCAGGATCTCCTTCTTGGAAAGGCCTTGGCGGACCAGGTCCAGGGCCTGTTCCGGCTCGTCGCCGAAGACCTTGAACACGTGATCGATGAGAATTCCTTTGGCCATACGCCGGGGCTCCTTGTAGGAAGGGTGGACAGGGCGTCGCCCACGAGGGCGACGGCGGCCGCGCCATCAGCCGATGGGTCCCCCGGAGCGCGCGCGCAGCGGCCCGGCGAGCCTCAAGGGCTGCCGATGGGCACTGAAGACGACATGGCGACGAAACCCGTGCCCACCGGATGCTTCATTCGCAGAACAGCGGGCCTGGTCGAGGGGCGCCGCCTGGATGAGCGTGGCGTAGCAATGGGGCCGGAAAAAAACCGGCCGGTTGCCGGGCTGGACCCGGCGCAAGAGGATCCTGCACCGCGACGGGATTCGGAGATCCGCGAGTAGTGCAGGCTGATCAACATGACTTGTTGATCGTCTGGGAAGGTGGATTATAACTTTTTGACATGAAGAGTCAAGGCTGCGCAGCCAGATCAAATGCGAGCCATTCTTGTTCGAGGCGATACTCGGCATAGCGCCCGGTGAACGGCCGATCCCCTATCCCTGACAGAGGAGTTCCTTCATGACGACATCCCCTCAGACCCGCGTCGAACGCGACACCTTCGGCCCGATCGAGGTCCCTGCGGACAAGCTGTGGGGCGCGCAGACCCAGCGCTCGCTGCAGAACTTCGACATCTCCGGCGAGCGGCAGCCGCGCGAGATCATCCGCGCCCTGGCGCAGGTCAAGCGCGCCTCGGCGGTGGTGAACCATGCGCTGGGCCTCCAGGACGAAAGGAAGACCCAGGCCATCGCCGCCGCCGCCGACGAAGTGATCGCCGGCCGGCACGCCGACGAGTTCCCTCTGGTGGTCTGGCAGACCGGTTCGGGCACGCAGACGAACATGAACGTCAACGAGGTGCTGGCCAACCGCGCCAGCGAACTGCTGGGCGGCGAGCGCGGAGAGGGGCGCCTCGTGCATCCGAACGATGACGTCAACCGCAGCCAGTCGTCGAACGACGTGTTCCCGACCGCGATGCACGTCGCGGCGGTCGAGGCGATCACGCACAAGCTGCTGCCGGCGATCGCCAGGCTGCGCGGGACGCTGGAAAAGAAATCGACCGACTTCGCCGACATCGTGAAGATCGGCCGCACCCATCTGCAGGATGCCACGCCGCTGACGCTGGGGCAGGAGTTCTCAGGCTATGTCGCGCAACTTGCGCACGGCGAGGCGCATGTGCGCGCCGCGCTGCCGCACCTGTGCGAACTGGCGCTGGGCGGGACCGCGGTGGGCACCGGGCTGAATGCGCCCAAGGGCTATGCCGAACAGGTGGCGGCCGAACTGGCGAAGCGCACCGGGTTGCCCTTCGTCACGGCACCGAACAAGTTCGAGGCGATGGCCAGCGTCGACGCGCTGGTGCACGCGCACGGCGCCTTGAAGACCCTCGCTGCGAGCCTGATGAAGATCGCCAACGACGTGCGCTGGCTTGCCAGCGGGCCGCGCAGCGGCATCGGCGAGCTCAGCATTCCCGAGAACGAGCCCGGCTCCTCGATCATGCCGGGCAAGGTCAACCCGACGCAGAGCGAGGCGGTCACGATGCTCGCGGCCCAGGTGTTCGGCAACGACGTCGCGATCAACTTCGGCGGTGCCTCCGGCAACTTCGAGCTCAACGTGTTCCGTCCGATGGTGGCGCACAACTTCCTGCAGAGCGTGCGCCTGCTGGCCGACGGCATGGTGAGCTTCAATGACCATTGCGCCGTGGGCATCGAGCCGAACCGCGAGCGCATCAGCGAACTGGTCCAGCGCTCGCTGATGCTGGTGACCGCGCTCAACACCCACATCGGCTACGACAAGGCGGCTTTCATCGCGAAAAAGGCGCACAAGGAAGGCAGCAGCCTGCGCGAGGCGGCGATCGCTTCCGGTCACCTCACGGCCGAGCAGTTCGACCAGTGGGTGGTGCCGGAGAACATGACGGGGCGCCTGCCGTGAGCGCTCCCGCAGGTCAGTGGGCGTCTTCGAGGGTCCGGGACATCAGCCTGTCCGTGTAGGCAATCGCAATCGCCGACAGCAGGAAGGTGATGTGGATCGCGGTCTGCGCAATCAGCACGCGGTCGGTGTAGTTGTCCGCGTTGATGAAGGTCTTGAGCAGGTGGATCGAGCTGATGCCGATGATGGCGGT
The DNA here is from genome assembly GCF_056405555.1 of Variovorax sp. P1_G12. Classification (NCBI taxonomy): domain Bacteria; kingdom Pseudomonadati; phylum Pseudomonadota; class Betaproteobacteria; order Burkholderiales; family Comamonadaceae; genus Variovorax; species Variovorax sp. P1_G12. Next base: position 280,272 of record NZ_JBFUBW010000005.1, read on the forward strand.
GGCCAGCTTGACCTTCAGCACCGAGGCGTTGACGTGGCTCAGCCATTCGGGCTGGTCGCGATGGCCTTCGAGGTTCAGGCGGCTGACGAAGGTCTCGTAGCCGCCGACGATCACCATGATCAGCAGGTTGGAGATCATCACCACGTCGATCAGCGCCAGCACCACCAGCATGATCACGGTTTCGTTCAGCGTCGTGACCGGCGCGGCGGTCTTGTAGCCGATGCTGGTGACCAGGGCTTCGAGCGCATCCGTGCTGCCGAAGGCGGCCTCGGCCAGATGCGTGAGCTCGACCAGGAAATGCATCACGTACACGGCCTGGGCGACGATCAGGCCCAGATACAGCGGCAGCTGCAGCCAGCGGCTGGCGAAGATCAGGTTGGGGAGCGGACGCAGCGGCGAGACTTTGCCGCGATTCGGAAGAAGGGTGTCGTCGTTTGACATCGAAAGGTTTCGGCGGGACTTGCCAACAACTGTAAACGCGCGATTCTAGGGGCTGCCCCATGAGGCCTTGTGCAGGCTGGGGTCGTTAATATGTGCCGTCAGTCGGCCGTAAGTGCCGAACCCGACATTACCGCCCGTCATCACGTTTGGTACAGGAGACAAGAATGAGCAGCGCATCCACGATCGAATCCGTCCTGGTCGAGAACCGTGTCTTCCCGCCCGACGAGCGGGCCACCAAAGGGGCGCGCATCGCCAGCATGGCGGCGTACGACGCGCTCTGCAAGGAAGCCGCGGACGATTTCGACGGCTTCTGGGCCCGCCAGGCGCAAGCCAACGTGGTGTGGACCCAGCCCTTCACGCGCACGCTCGACGAATCGAATGCGCCTTTCTACAAGTGGTTCGAGGACGGCGAGCTCAACGCCTCGGCCAACTGCCTGGACAAGCACATCGGCACGCCGGTCGAGCACAAGACCGCGATCGTCTTCGAGGCCGACGACGGCGTGGTCACCCAGGTCACGTACAAGGAACTGCTGGCGCGCGTCTCGCAGTTCGCCAATGCGCTCAAGGCCGAAGGCATCCGCAAGGGCGACCGGGTCGTCATCTACATGCCGATGACCATCGAAGGCGTG